>NZ_CP114608.1 GCF_033558715.1 Acinetobacter sp. YWS30-1
AAACTCCTTAAAAATCAGTATTTTGCAAAATATTTATGCAACAAAGCCTATACATAAGAGCAAACGATCTTCCAACGGTAATTTATGCGGTCGTCCTTTACCAATATGACGAGGTAACTGCTTATTTAGCTCGGCCAACATGAGGTTAAATGTAGCCCAACTAACACCGGTAAGCCTACGAAACTTAACGTCTGATAATTTTTGAATATCTTTGAATTTCATCCAAGGATTATCCTTTGAATTAAATAAGTTTGCTGATTAATTTAAGATCAAATAAATTGTACGTTTTTTGATTTATGACGGAAGTCTATTAACTATATATTATTTCTTAAAAAACTATGTAATATTTAATGGAGTTAATAGGTTGAAATTATGGTAAATGAGTCAAGTGAAAATTTTTAAATATTCTTTTGTAATTTTAGCCGTAGTCTCTGTTTCCGCATATACCATGAGTGATCGTCAATCCACACAGTTTCAAATCAAAATGCAAGTTATAGAAATTTGTGAGATTGGAGCAGGAGGCTCTTCGGATATTGATTTTGGGACTGTGACTCGTAATGCACAGAATGTTCAAGCGACAGGGAGCTTAAATGTTCATTGTACTAATGGTACTCCCTATAATATTGCTTTAAATAGTGATGGTCGTTTGAAGCATGCCAATGATATTTCTATACAAATTCCTTATCAGCTTTATCAAGATCATGCCATGAGCAAAGAATGGGGCAATATTGCAGACAATCGTTTGTCACAACAGGGGACAGGGGAAACACAAAATATTAAGATTTGGGGTAATGTTCCCAATGCTAATGTTCCTGCTGGGAAATATAGTGACACAGTAACTGCGACGATTACCTATTAATTTTAAAAATAAAAATCAATAAGTTAGAGTTACTGTAATCGTGTCAGAGTATTGCCCAGTACTACTGATGGGTTGAGCTGGAACCGTTGCATATATAGGTATATTATGATTGTCTACAGAGTAAAAAGTATTACCTTGCCAAGGTTGATCATCGTGTGCGTTCCTAAAAAGGTTGTATCGGATATAGTTTCCTAAAGCATTTCTCATTCTTCTTTGTGTGCCCTGCGCATTGATGCCATTATTTAAACTGACTTGCATAATAGTGCCAACGGGACAGGCTAACTGTATATTTCCTGAGCTTATTAACGGTATCTTCAGTTGGTCAACCGCACCAAAGTTAATATCTGTTGTCGACTGAATTAAGCAACTATTTTCATAATATGAGTTAACAATTAAATTATTATTACCAGTATTCGAATTTGCAAGGGCTTCTGTATCCGTTGGTACTTCTGATCCAACCTTGTATGCAGAATAAAGTTTCAATCCAATACTATTCGTTTGATAGTATGCTGCTGGTACGTTCTGTCCAGGCAACACCTGACCATATAGTTTAAGCCGATTACTGACATTTCCAGTTCCTGCTTCAAACTGGAAAGTTTGGCATTGTGCTTGGTTTTTACGTTCTGAATCAGGAATCTTAAATGTTCTTGCTGCATCAGAATATAATTCATAATTGAGTAATGCTCTTACAGGATTATAAATAATCATACTTCTAGGAGTACTACCTACGGGATCAAAACTATCAGCCACTAAACATAGCTTATACGTTACAGGTTGGTTTGAATTAAAGTAACAGTCAGCAATAACATCTGTTGAAACAAGTGCTGAGCCTTGAGCATTTGATGTTCCTAAACTTAACGTTGCAGACTGCCCCAACCAACAGCTACTAGCATAAGCAGGTAAACAAAAAAGACTAGATACTAGAAAGAATAAACTTGCATAAATAAAATATTTCGTTGAATCACTCATTTTAAACAAGTCATTGCAGTTTATTGACATACCATTCGCCCCAAGTCACTAAAACCTTTTAATGTTGTAAGTTCAGGCAGTATCACTCTGCACTGCTTAAGTTGATTGCCTATGTAAAGTGTATTATTTTTTAGGTTATCGATATACACAACTCCATCGTGAGCCACAATAGTTGTGGGTTGTTGTTGCTGAATCGGTTCTTCTTGCCATACAGAAGTTCCCACGTTCACATTTTGTCCCTGTAAATCTACTACTTGAAGTTGCACAGATTTCACTTGATACATCGGGAATTGTACAAAAACACCACTCGATTGGCGTGGTACAGCATTTTGTTGCGTTTTTTCAATTTTTAGATTAATTGGCAAATCAAGCGTATCTATAGCGATACTATTATTCTGATAAGGGTTCAAATAATCGAGTAGTAGATAACCTTTTTTATTAGTTTTACCAATTAAACGATTCTCTAGTCGTACAGGCACATCAGGTATTTGATCTGTTGAAACGATAGCAAATGAACCACTGCTTAGGCGTTTAGGTAAGATAGCATCTTTCAATAGTACAACCCCGCCATTCACTGAAGCATAAATACTGGTATTACTTTGGTCTGAGGTCGTATGTTGAACGTTAAGTTGGGCCAAGCCATAACGACTTAAATAATCCAGTTGCCCCTGAAATTGTGAGTATAACTCAGTATGATTGGCCCTTGCTTGCCAACCGAAACCACCTTGGTCTTGATCCACAGAATGTAAGACGTTCAGGCTAAGTTGATTTTGATCATTACTGCGTTGAGCTGTGATAGTTGCTGAATTCCGTTTCGCCCATGGAATATTAAAGGACAGGTAGTAACTATTTTCTTTATTTAGTAAGTCCCTGCTATAACTTAAATTCAGATTCATTCGTCGAGGGAAAATATAAGACCAGTTCAATAGAACATATTCGTTGCTGGACTGACCCTTATATTCTTGTTGAATATAGCTCCCTCCTAACTGACCAAACTTCGTATTTAAGCCCATGTAAAATTGATTTGATTGGGTTGCATATGAAGCATCATTTAAACTAGCGATATCACTGAACTGCCCATATTGACGTAATCCATTATAATTTAAGCTAAACAATGCTGAGCTCCAACTATAACCAAATCCAAGCAACTGTCCCGTGTTTTCAGGTGTATAACTATGGGCATAAGAGACATTGAATTGACCAGCTTGTCTCCCTAATTGGTAAACACCACCTAGCCCCACTTGCTGTAACTTTTCAGTCAACTCAGTATGGGTCTCAACAGTCAATGTATTGCTTAATCCATAACGATAACTACCACTTAATGCTAAATCATCAGCATAATCAAATGAAGATATGCCATAATTTAATTTAGGGTAACCAAGGTTAAATGACCAATCATTTAGACCCCGTGCCAGTAAGTGATTTGCGCGATAGAGTGAAAAATTTTGGACTTGTTGTTGGCCATTGATGTCAGTGATGACCATTTGTGCATTGCCAGCACCTGTAATACTCGGTGTAGTTTGAATATCAAACTGCCCTGGCACTACATTCTGTGATGATTGCTTGATACCATTAATGATAAGGTCAATCTGTGAAGGGAGTGCAACCTGCCCTTTAAAACTCATTAATGGGGTTGTAACCGTATAAGGCTGTAATGCGAAATTTTTAGCCAAACTTAGACCACTAATCCGAGTAGAGCGTGTCCACGTTAAAGCATCACTTTGCGCATCGCCCAAACGTAAACGAAGCATTTGCTCTGGGAAGTCTTTCTCCCAATACGTATCTAGAATTTGACGATCAGTAAACTGATTATCTTGATATTGATAATTACCTGAAATACTCAGTACACCATTGAATAGACCAAAATAACGAAGTTCATTCCATCCATTAAATGAAAAATGATCATCAGTTTGTTGTGCAAAAGCCGTATAGTTTAAAAGTAAGCCTTGTCTTTCTTGCTGGGGATTAACCGTTGCTAAAGGTTTAGCTTGATAACTATATTGGTTTTTTGCACTTAATAATTCAATAGGGACTTGTATGGTGATTTTCTGGTTTAGATTGTCATATTGATAACTTAGCCCGTTAATAGCATCTAAAGAAATATAGTTTGTTTGGTCAACCAAGATTTGAGGAGCACTACTTTGAATTGAGAGTTTGTCTAATGATGTCACATCTATATAAAGCTGTTTATCTTGTTGTAAAAAATGTCCTATTTCTGGTTGTGCTGATTGATTTAGTTCGACATCTAAATATAAATCTTGCTGCATATCTTGAATCAGTTTTGGATCGTTGACTTGTGCAAGTGTATTAGGTGCCACTGCAATGATTGCTCCTGCAAATAGCAAATCACTAATCTGCACACTCACAAAAACCACTCCAAAATTGATGAATACATCAATGTGCTAATTGAAGTATTTGTTCACTTACATCCATGTTCACAACAGCAACAAATTTTCCAGTCGGTTGAATATTCAGTTGTTTAGGGATAGGCCATTGCATACTCTGACCATTTAGAACATAGCCCATCAGTCCCATTTGAATTGGTGTCTTTTTACCTTGAGAATCTACATAAGCAAACTGGCTAAAACGCTTATAACTTGTAGTTTGATTGATGACCAGTAATTGATGATCCGTATATTTAAATGTCATGCCTTTTAAAGAAGTTAAGCCTTGATCTACAGCATTTATATGTGATGTTTTAAAGAAAACTGGGATCGAATATTTCAGCAAAAGCTGCAACCCGCTTTTCTCTTCAGTTTTTGGATTAGGTAATTCATCAACGATGAGTCGATAGGCTTGTTCAGATGAAAGATTGCTATTTGCGCTACGAATCAAGCGAACTAATTGTCTTTGCCCAGCAGGTATAGTCAATACCATGGGGCTTGCTATCAGATCTTTTGTAGGTGTAATAACATCTTGATTATTATTTTGTGTCCAATAATTTACTCGGACTTGGCCCCGAATTTCGTCACTTCCTGTATTGGTTAACCAAAGCTCTTTAACTTTTTCCTGAGGGGAAAACTCTAATAAAATAGGCGCAACCTGCAAGCTTGCAGCATGCGCCTGTATCATAAAAATACTCGTTACTAAACAAACTAAACTGTACTTACGTAGTAGATTAGAGCAACGTATCGTATTTCTCATATTGATATCCTTTAAATGAAGAATATCTTTACGATAACAAATATTAATATGTTACCGTGGCTGTAACTGTATCTTTATAGTTGCCTGCACGAACATTTGTTGAGCCAACGACTTTAGCAATTACAGTGATTGCTTCTACGTTACCTGAACCACTGTTTGAATATTTATTTTCATCGTTATCCCATGGCTTATTGCCATCTTGGAATAACTCATAAGCAATAATTGATGATTCATCTGTTTCATTTTTCATCTCACCACTACCTGAAAGACCTACACGGTAGGGTGTCTGATTTGTACAAGTTACATTTAGGGTTCCTGTTTTATCACTTGCAACACTACCGCTATTTACTTTACCAAAATCAATCTCTGTTGCATTGATAGAACATGTAGAAAGAACTTCAATTTTTACATCAAAAGTTGTTTGTGCCTGCTGTGTGCCTGCTGCTGGTGTTTCAGCACTTGCTTGTCCAGCTAAAAGTAAGTTAGTAGATACTAATAATGCAGTAGTGATAAATTTTTTCATTTAAGAATTCCAAGTATTAAATCCGATAGCCCAAAAGCAATCGTCATAAATAGCATTGCTTTCACTTTTTATTTTTTATAGGTACTAAAATCACGTCTATAAAAATAAGTGTGAAATTTATCACTTTTTATATTTTTTTCAAGTTTTTTTTTTTAACCAGCCATTCAGCATTATTAAATGTATTCGTCATTATTCTACTTTTTATAAAATAATGAGGCATATTGAAATTAAGTTTTTTGATTCAATGGAATGGGCGTTATATAATAAAAAATGGGAGCCTTAAAATCCCATTTTTCTATTATATTTTTTAAATTTTAAGCATGTTGAACTGTCAATTTTAAACCTAAAGCATTCACAACACGGTTGATCGTATCAAAACGAGGCGTTGAATCTTGACGAAGTGCTTTGTAAAGGGCTTCTCGTCCAATACCTGCTTCTTTCGCAATTTGGGTCATACCTCTTACTTTAGCAATTACACCAAGTGCGTGCGCTAATTCAGCAGGATCATTTTCTTCAAGAACCATATTGAGGTATATTACAATATCTTCTTCAGTTTTGAGTGACTCAGCCATATCAAAACTTGGTAAATCAGCTACTTTAACCATTTTAATCCTCCAACGTTTTTGATAATTTGACTGCACGATTGATGTCTTGTTGTTGAGTTGATTTATCTCTGCCACCAAGCATTACAATAACTACGTCATCATGTTGGATGTAATACATCCTCCATCCTGAACCGAAGAACTCTCTCATTTCCCAAACACCATCTTGGAGAGGTTTAATGTCTCCCCAGTTCCCACGTTGAACCTTATCTAATCGGCGATTCAAGCGAATGCGGGTCATATTGTCTTTAATGCCATCCAACCATTAATCAAATTCTGGTAGACGTTTAATTTTAATCATGAGGATTCCTTTTCTTCTCAGTATATTGTATTCGATCGAATACATAATGCAAGATTTTTATCCCAAGAGTTGTCCGCAGAAATTGGGGATTATTTCTGAACTGTGACCCTTGAGAAATCAGGAAAAAATGCAAAAACGAATGTTTTTTGATCAACTTTATTGGCTAAAAGTTACATTTTTGCTTAAAAATAAACCGACTTGTCTCCAAGTCGGTTGAACGAGAACGTTCCAGAGGGTATGAATAACGATAAGATACTGATATTAAAGTAATATTAAAAAAACGTTTCGTATAAGCTCTATTATGTTAAATGGGTTCTAAAAAAGGCTTTAATTCTGTTGAAGAATGTATGTACAGAGGATGCCCAGGTTCTCCACTTTTATTTAATTTAAGATAATGGAGCTTATCTTTTAGAAGTTGTTTTACAAAAGTTGATCTGTCTTTAAATATTCCAGCATTTCCCCAACAAGCAATAAGTTGATGAGATTCTGTAGCTAATTGCTGCAAGTAAGCATCATTTTCAGGGCCAATTGGATCTTCCTGAGACATCATTTCTTGTGGATCAGTGGCTCTATATGCAAAAAGATTAGCCATGTAGATGCCACCACCCCCCCAACTTTTAGCAAAGTTAATACAGCGATTGATAGTTGGATCATCTTGAATATGATCTGCTGTTGAAGGATTTAGGCCAATAAATGTAAATATAGGTTTCTCTTTATCCCAAATACGCCAAAGTGAATAACGATATTTACTACAATCTGAAATTATTGCACCCTTTTCCATAAACCCCTCTATTTAAATATATGATTATGTATCTTGTATCATAACCTCTAATTCTTATGAAAAAGAAAGTGAATTTAATTCATGGAGATATCACAGAATTTCCAGTAGATGCTCTTATTAGTTCTGCAAATAAATCTTTATTAGGTGGGGGTGGCCTAGATTATATCATTCATAAAAAAGCAGGATCTCTGATGAAAGAGGCTTGTATCCATCTAAATAAAACAAAAGGTGGTTGTCAGACTGGCTGTGCAGAAGTAACCGTTGCAGGTGACCTACCTGCTAAATTTGTTATTCATGCGGTTGCTCCTAGATGGCTAAATGGTGAAAAAAATGAACCACAATTATTGTGTAATACTTATAGTAGTGCTTTAAGAAAAGCAGAGGAAATTAAAGCTCAAACAGTTTCTGTTCCGAATATGGGAACTGGGGTCTATAACTTTCCTAAGCAGCTAGCAGCAGAAATTGCTATAGGTACTATCTTGTCAGAATTACCTTTTTATAATGAAGTGAAAGAAGTCTTTTTTGTCTGCTATGACATAGTAAATTACGAGATTTATAAGGGCATATTAGAAAATATTGATGACCCTAAAATTGAAATCTTAATTTAAGTTTTCCTAAAATTAACATAATACACCTTATACGAAACGCCCGAAAAAATCCATTTTAAAACAATGTTTTATAGGTGTAAAAACAGCCTAAGCACGCTCTCTTAGGCTGTTTCAGAGATTTTTCGTGTTCCACGCTCAATAAGTAATCGATGTTCCACGGTTTTATTTAGTTTTAATAAACCTCATCCGGTTTTTTGATGAGTCATTATTTCATGTGCTTGCACTGAAATTGGCTCATCAAAAAAGTGGAGTCCTGGCTAACCATAGGGAAGGAAAAAACGGCTCAAGAATCCCCTCTTTTTAGGTTCAGGCTCAACATGTTCTGGAACAGGGATACGTTTGTTCTCTGGAGTAGTCAATCCGTCCTCTTTAACCTGCTTTAACTGAATATTTGTTGCCATATCAGTTGGGTTTGGCGAAATATTACTTTCAATATTCTCTTTATTAGGTTCACTACTAGTTTTATGTGGCTTCATTTCAATTAGTGTAAGAAGCGTATCGATACGAGCATTAGCTTTAGCCTCTCTATCTTCTGCTTTTTCTAATTGTTTCTTTAAAAAGTCGATCTGATTTTTTAACTCTACTACTGTTTTATCAGTGTATTCGGGTGTATCCAGATTCTGTATTAGAGACGTATCAATACGTTTTGACTGTTTTCCAGAAAACGGTTCACCATATACACGCAATAATTCTGAAAAGTCTATAAAGCCATCATGATCACGGCTTAATACCCCATTTTTTATATCTTTATAAAGTGTCGCTCTAGATTTTTTATACAGTGTGGCAGCATCACTAACACTGTATTTTGTACTTGTTTTCATAGTGTATTACTGTGTATTTAAGATACGTATTGAAGAATACAATAAGTGTATTCTTCAATACACTCAAGGTTTGAAGCCTAAGTTCCGTAAGTAAGGTAAAAACTGCTTCTGTTGTTTTGGATCTCTAAGTTTTTCCTTGATTTTTGAAGCTAATATTTCATAGCTCTCACCCTCACGTGCTAGATGAGAAAGTTCATGTAGACGCGATAGTTGATTACCAAACATGTTTATCTGAGCATCTGTTAACTTATAAAACTCTTTCGGTATGTCTGTACTTTCCTGACCAATACTTTTTGTTTTTTCTTTAAAAGAAAAAGTAATGTGAGTAACTTTACGACCTGTTTTTTTCTGCTCATATGTCACACGTAAAGGGCTGTATTCATTTATTTGATCTACAGCAGTATCAATTACCCTTTTTTTAAAATCAGCAAATAACGGATACTTTTTACCTAGTTCCAGCATGGTTCGTAGATTATCAACAGAGATTTCACGCTTACCTATTTGTCTGTATTGCACCAGTAACTCATAGATACGGATACCGTATCCACTGTTGATACCTGCGATATCAGATAAAGCATATTTCGTAAATTCTCTACTTAGGTTGGATATAAAAGGCAAAATTGGTTTTGAAAAGCGAATACCAATGACACTTTGACTATCTAAAAACTGAACCTCTTGTACCCATCTCATTTTGATAGATTTATCGTCCACAGAGAGGTTGATAGACCTTTCATAAAGTCTATTAATCCCTTCTTTTAAATCTCTATAGGCTGTTTTCTCATGTACTCCTAGGAGCTGTAATTCATTAACACTCACTGGGTATAACTCATCATCTGTGATGGGTTGATTCTTTGGAATACGTGAAATGGCTGCTAAGACAATACGTTGCTCTACGGCACTTAATTGATATGAAGCTTCTATAACTTGATTTGATTTTACAACTTGATTCTTATCCAAAATAAAACCATTTAATTTTTAATATATGACAAATATATACTTGTCATAGTTAGTAGTCAATCCGTCATAGTTAAGTAGTCAATCCGTCATAGTTAGTAGTCAATCCGTCATAGTTAGTAGTCAATCCGTCATATTTAAATGCTGAAACCATTGCTACTAAAGGCATACAGAGGGCTGAAAAGATTTAAAATATTTAAAAATAATTAAAAAAGGAAATTTGAAAAATTGCCCTTGGTTTTCGCTTCGCTCAAACTCTATTGAATCTCGCTTTCGCTCGATTCATCGGGGCAATTTTTGGTTCATGTTTTCGTGACTTTTAGAAAAAGCAAAAGCAACTCGGAATTCGCTTCGCTCATCAGCTTTTTTTTCTCGCTACGCTCGGTTTAGGAATCAAATTTGGAAAGTTCGCACCCATTCGGGATGCTCTGTAAAGCAGGTGATTGATGGATAGGGAGCTTGTAATCAGGGAAAGGGATAAGCAAATTTTTTCAGTTCGCTCGTAGACACTCGCTCTGTTTATCGACTCATGCCACGAGATTTCATTTTAGGAGCTTGTTGCTGTGCTTTGAGCTGTTGTTCTTGTCTGAGTTTCATCTGTTGTTCTGCTTTGATCTCATCCACACATTTTTTAATGACTTGATAGGATGGGTATAGAGTCTGGTATTGCTTGGCTTTGGCCGGATGTTGTTGTTGGTACTGCTTCCAGGCATGTTCTTTGAATTTTTCATTTTCCAATAAATCCTTCACACCATGTTTTTTCTGGTGTTCATGCTGACCTTTCAGTTTTTTGTGTTCTTGGTAAATCGCATCACGTTGGGCTTCCCAGGCTTTTTTTCCAAACAGTAAGGGTTTGTTCTGGGTTAATTCGTTGTGTTGATCGACCAGGCTTTGCAATTTGTCATGACTTTGCTTGAGTCCGCTTTTCACGATCTCCTGGGCAAGGTGCTGATTGAACTCGTTTTGATGTTTGTGGTGCTTGGTCAGGTTTATTTCGGCTTGTTTGAGATTGCGCTGCATAAAATCCAGGTCTAGATTCGCGTCTTTTGCGCTGATTTCGCGATTTAGCACTTTGCCAAGGGTTTCCCTCTGTTTTTCTTCAAACAGGGCTTTTTCGTCAATTGGTGGCGTTTTAGCACTATTTTTGATTTGGATCTGCTGTTCAGTTTTTAGTGTATTGAGTTTGATCTCATTTTCAGCAATCAGCAGATCCATATTTTTGTCGTATTGCAACTGAGCCTGATTTCTCTGTTTGATTTCGTCATTGCTTCGGCTGATTTCGGTCTCAATCCCTTTTCGGCGCAGTTCGGTGACTTTCGGTCCTTCGTGCAGGGTGGCTTCCAGGCCATTCTCCTGGTCTTTGTAGCTGCGGTGGTCGACTCGGGCGGTGTATCCGGCTAGATCCAGGTGCATATTGCAGATATCGGCAAAGTGTTCGCGCCAGTGCTCGATTTCTCCACTGTGTTTCTGATCGAGTTCCCGGGTTTTCTCTGTAAAACCTTCGGGCGTAAGTTTACGTGTGCTCATCAGGATATGGGCGTGATAATTGCGCTCATCACTGCCGGATCCGGTATGCGGTGCATGAATACAGGCATCGACTGCTACCTGATGTCTTTCCACGATGCTGGCACATAATTCTTCGAGCATGGCCAGACGTTGTTCCTGGTTCAGTTCACTTGGAAAGGCAATTTCAAATTCCCTGGCGACTGTCGAGTTTTTTCGGGTTTCCCGTTGTTCAACTTCGTTCCAGAGTTTTTCTCGATTCTTTAAATGCTCTGGTGCGCCTTCTGGTAAATAAATTTCTTTGTATTCCACACCAGTTTTTCGGCTGTAGTCATGTTCTCGGCCTTCACGTTCACAATAGATCTTTTCACCTGCCCGATAGGCAATCGCAGCAGTGGCGGAACGTCCTGCTGATCGTGCTACGGTTTTGACTGAAAAGTGGTAAATCGCCATGCCTGTTTTTCACTTTTAAATTTTCACGTAGTGAAATACAACCGTGCATACGGTTGTCGGGGTATTGGGGAGACCCCAATCGGACTTGCAAACAAAGTTTGCATAAGTGCGCTCTTCGAGGAAAACATTACTATACATATAGCACGTTGAATGCATATTCAAGTGCGCTTATGTTAGGGATGGTTTCCCAGGATGATGGTATTGGATTAATGAGCGTTACTGAAACACTAGACAGCAAAATCAAAGCACAGGAAGAAAAGCTAAAGCAGTTAAAGGCTCAAAGACAGGCAGCACTGGCAAGAGAACGTGCCAAAGAGAAAGAACAGGCACGAAAGGACGATACCAGACGCAAAATTTTAATTGGATCCTGCATGCTAAAAATCACTGAAGAAGATGAACAAGCCAGAGCTAAACTAATTGCTCAGATGGATAAGTATTTGACAGATGAGCGTGACCGAAAGCTTTTTAATTTATAAATTTTGAGAGATGAGTAGTGGAAGATCCAACACTTAATGAGTTAATACGTAATACAGAATTATTTTTTGAACATCACTGGAATGTAGATCTATTAGGAACGCCTCCTGAATGGTCACCAGTACATTTTAATTTTGGGAAAATTCCTAATTACGATAAACAAGGTGTATATGCGTTTATCAAAGGGGATTTAGTGACTTATATCGGTGTTGGGACTTCTAGAGGTGCTGGCCGTTATCGTGGTAATGGCTTAAGCGCCAGGGTAATGAAATATTGCCGATGGAATGAAGATAAAACTGAATATATTGCGATAGATCCAAGACTGAAAGATGCTGGATCCATCATTACAATAGGCTTTGAGCGTGATACGGCTTATTTAGCAAATGCCCTAGAAGTTTTTCTTATCTCTAAAATCCAACCTGTCCACAATGTGGTTAAAGTTGGTATGTAATTTCGCATAAGAGATTTTATGTTAAATACTTAAAACATCATGCTCTTTTATTTCTAAGAGGCTTTGTTGCAAAAATACCTAACACTATGATTTTATTATACTTATTTTTTATTAAAATTTTCTT
>NZ_CP114609.1 GCF_033558715.1 Acinetobacter sp. YWS30-1
ATCAGGTCATTGATGCGCTACAAGCTGAAGATTTTAATTTTGAAATGTTGTCTGAAGCTCAACAGATTCTAGTGAAAGAAGCATTAAAACCTTATCGTGAGCATTTGAAGCTTCAGTTGCTGTTTGATGAGCTGTCTAAAAATCCTAGACAGACTGAATATGAAGAAAAGTTTTTGGAATTATATAAACGATATCAAAAGGACACTTTAGATCCAGCTGAAACGAATATCTTGAAAACAATGTGTACGCGTTATCTGAATTTTAAAGCTCAAAAGCTTGAATACACTGACTTAGAGTTGTATTTGAGTCAGATCGAGAAAAAGGATGCTGGAAAAAAACGTAAAGCCGAAAATCAACGTAAGTTTGAAGTTGGTGGTGGAGTTTTAAGTGCTTATAAAGTCAAAAATGATGATGCGTTAGATACCGAAAACTTTTTAAAGCGGGTTCAGGCTGATCGCTATCTAGCTGGAAAACTCCGTCAAACAAAAATTTATCAGAAGGTATGGGCATCGGATCTTAATAATAAGGAAAAATTAGAATTACTTTTTGAGGTGCTCAATCAACTTGCACTATATGGTAATAAAGGTGAGACCGTAAAATTTGTGGACTTTGCTATTGAGGCAGCTCAGACAAAGCTAAAGCAAAAAACTGATTCAGTTGCCGAGTAATTTATATGTTTATCCTAAGTAGAAGTGTCCTATATGGAAGCTTCTACTTAAGGCTAACAGATGAATGTCGTATATGAGTTTTTATGTAAACTTGGAGTACACCCTAAAGTAACGTCATGGCGGCCCCAATCCTGAACCTAAAATCAATGTCTTAGATGCCGTGGAACATCAATTTTAGTATGCTCAAAGAAAGTCTTAGATTTATACGTGACAATAAAAAGCCAGTTGTATGAACTGGCTTTTTCTATTTGGGATTTACTTACCCATTGCGATTTTTTTACCGTGCCTCTCATAAATTAACAGTCAAAGCTGAAGAAGTGTTCTGGGAAACAAGAAACAAAGGCTTTTTGAATATCGCTGTACTCACACTCAGGATGCTTCTCTAAATAACGTCGAGTCCAAATCAGTGTGGCTTCATAATCATTAAAGCACTGATCGAGTTGTAAAAAAATCCACAGTTCATGGGCTTTTTGAATGAAAAAGTCATTGATGATCATGAGAGCAATTTTCTTTTCAGTGTTTGAATCCGGGTATGAGTACATATTATATTTCTCCGATAATAAGGATAAATGGGTTAGCTGATAAGCTATTTATAACACATAAAAAATGTGTTTGTCACATTTTTTATGTGTTTTTTTAAGTTTTATGGTCTGTGTTATACTTCTAATTCAAACAGATTGTATTTATCACGATGCCATACGAAGAATTTCAAAGACTTATGGGGAAAGCAGGGCTTTCAATTAAGGAATTTGCTGCCTTATTGGACATGAACCCAAACTCCATAACTAACTATAAAAAGATCGGAAAAGTACCTACTCATATCGCTGTTCTGGTTTACTTACTTTCTAGCATGAAAGATGAGGGTGTAGACTTTTACCCTATTTTTGAAAAAATTAAGTCGTATTCAAAAGACTAAAACTCTCGTTTGTTGATTGTTGTAAGCTGTTAGTGATGACGTAAAAAATGCCTGAACTTCAGGCATTTTTTGTTTCAGGGACTTATAAGTCTCGATAGAACTTTTCAATAAAGTATCGAGTTTTGAGAACCAAGGTGATCATCAAATTCTTATGTTCTGAGATCTTAGGTCGAGCAATCGATAAACCGGACATTTCTATTTTGGAGTTACAACTGAATTTCGCATAAGAGATTTTATGTTAAATATCCAATTTAACTAACTAAAAATTGTCTACGAAAGCGGTGGTTATTCAATTACACTACCTTTGGGTAGTTTCTTTTTACTCATGAAATTTTAATAATTGATTATTGTGGGGGAGATATGCTGGTTGATATCACTGATTATCTAAATGTGCCTGCAAGAAATGAAGCGTTAGAAAAGTTAGATTTGCTTGATAGATTTGAAAACTTAAAGAAAAATGGTCATTTAATAGAGGCTGCAAATCTGCTTGAGAATTCATGTAAGGATCCACATATCTTTCACGGACATTACAAGAGACTCTTTATTGTATGGCGGCAATTAAATAAAGAGGACTTGGTAGCTTGCAACTATAAAGCTGTGATTGAAAGGGTTATAAAAACAATAAAGCTCAATGATGAGATGCTTACCGAAATGAGCACATATTGGAGCAAAGTGCACGGTGTGCGTAGAACCAAATCCTATTTTTCAAAATACAGTCATGTGAAAATTTCTGACGGTAAAACTTTATTAAAAGCAGCAACGGCTATACAAGATAAAAAAGTAATCAAGACTGCAGAGAAATTGATAAATTCATTTACAAAGGATGGGAAATGAAAAAAATAATTGGTATAGCGGCCTTATCATTTCTAACATTCAATGCCTTTGCTGGCTTTGAGACACCAGAGGATCAAAGAACTAAAAGATTAAATGAGCGGGCGGTAGAAACTAAAAACTATATTGATAGCATGGTAGGAAGAACAGCTTGGTATAATTCAAATGAGTGCCTCACTGAAAAAATATATCCAGATACCAGTAATATGTCTTATGGATCTGCGATCTACTCTACAAATGGGGAGTATAAACCGATTATCTTTGAGTCAGGTGAGATGCTGCAAGACACATATACAGATTATGTGACTTTCAAGATCAAGATTGGCGAAACGGATGAGGGGTATATCAAGACAGATACAACAATGCCACTAAAGATTAGTGACAATGATTATATAGGCTGTTTTAAGGCAAATAAACCTATTAAAAAAGAAAGCACAATAAGTAAATCTATTGATGATATCTTATTTGGGTGGAGCTATTCATGTAAAAAAGATAAATTTAATGGGTCTAAGAGTTGTTACCTACACAGGGCAAATAGCGATTTAATGGTTGGTATATATAATGGACAGCACAGTGTATATGTAGGACGGGACCACTATCCAAGATCACAAAGCGTTATAAAAATTGACAGCAACACACCTATTTATGGGTATGAAGGCTCCAGCAGCACTCCTCAAAAAGCTATCGAGCAAATGAAAAGAGGAAAGATTGCTTACACTAGATACAAAGAATGGCCATACGATTACAATCAGGATGGTGAAGTTGACTTGACGGGATTTACTGAAAAATACAATGAAATGATGGAAGAGTATAAAAAGCTTTAAAAACTAGAACTCGGGAAGGGACTATTTTAAATTTTATATTAGTTTAGATTTATGTCTAAGTTGATTTAAAATAATCTTATGAATAGTAATAATGTTAAGATTATCTACAATTAACATAATACACGTTATGCGAAGTTGAAAAATTAAGACTATAACCTTAATTTTTATGTATTTTTTTAAATTTAAGACCTAGGCCGGTGCCTAGGTTTTTTATTTCATATAAGAAATTTTATGTTAAAAATAGGCAATATTTTAATGTGACAGAATTAATTTAAGAAGACATAACACATTGTTTTTTTGATATGAAACAAGAGGAGCAATTTTATTATTGAGCGTTAAATAATTTTGATTTATATATATTTTCTGAAAAAAAACTAAAAAATGAAAAATCCACTATATACTGCGCGGCATAAACTTACTTAGTGTGTTTTTAGGGGGATTTATATGAAACCAATTGCTAAATTAGGTCTTTGTACGTTACTTATAGTAGGTACGTTTAATATCACGGGCTGTTCAGTATTTATGGCTGCAAAACAGCCTGAAAAAAAAGATACTAAGATGCTTGCTGTTGGTGTACCGAGAGCTGTGATTTTAGCTGAATTCGGTGCTCCTGTTTCAACTGTAAAGAATGGTGATGAAACTGTCGATATTTTTTCTTTTAAACAAGGTTATGGTAAGGCAGCAAAATTTGGGCGCATGATGTTTCATGGAGTAGCTGATGTTGCTACTTTGGGACTTTGGGAGATCATTGGTACTCCAGTTGAGTCAGGATTTGATGGCAATAATATTGCCTATCAAATTACTTACGATCAAAACGATAATGTTAAAACAGTTGTGCAATTAAAAAAGTAACTGTGAAAATAAAAAACTGACATCCTGATCTGACCCCTAAAAGTTAGACAGGAAGTTATGCAGTATTTAAGGACTGATTTCTTTCTTCAACAGAGGGCAGTCCTTGTAATTAGTGAATAACATAAAATCCTATATGTTTTCCTGTTGGCAGCTCTACATCAATACGGAGCTTCCCACCCATTGCCTCAACATACTTTTTCATAGTTGAGATCTTAAAGATCATTGCCACGATTTTCTATTGCGGAAAGCGATGGCTGTTTTATTTCCAAAGTTTCAGCAAGCTCTTTTTGAGAAATTTCGAGTTCTTCACGAATAAGATGAAGCTGATTTTCTAGCAGTAATTCATCTGCCATTTTTTGAATACGGGCTTGGCTCTCTGGAGAGCGGTTAGCTAATAATTCTTGCAAAGTTTTAGCCATTAGATTGTTCTCCTAATGTTGAGAGATGAAGTTCATATTGTTGGTCTGCAATTGCCAGCATCTCTGTATAGAATAGTTTTTTACCGCCTTTATCAGCAATACATAGCACAATGGCCTGTCGTAAGGGATCAAATGTGAAGAAAGCTCTCAGTGGTTTACCTCGATGTTGAACACGAAGCTCTTTCATGTTGTTAAATTTAGAGTGTAGGCTGAAAGCCTTATAGAATGTATGTGATTTTTGGTTTTGAGTGTTTTTTGAGCAAAATTGTTGGCAAAAACTATCAAAACCGCTCATAAAAAAGCCGACTTGTTTCCAAGTCAGCTTTTCGACATCGTCGAGCATTATCACTATAACACAAGTATTTGATTTTTATGTGTTTAAAATATGCATTTCATATAATGCCCATTATGTTAAATAGAGGGGAAATCTATTTTTAAAGTGATAAAATTATTGTAGTTATTTTAAGAATAGCTGCTTTTGATACTTGATCATCTATCCTAATTAAAAACTGTTTTTTAATAATTTGGAATATAAATAAGATTTAGTTAAAATTAACATTATTCATATAAATTAAAATTATGTATTACATTTACTAATAATTTAAAATAATTAGTAGAAAAAAATTATGTTTTAATTATTTCTTCGATTATATAAGTTGAGAGTAAAAAATGATTAATACGGAATTTTCAGAGTGTATTTCTGCATGTACAAACTGTTCACTTATTTGTACTGAATGTGCAACTTCTTGTTTAAAAGAAAAAGATTTAGAGATGATGCGTGAATGTATTCAACGTTGTCTAGAATGTGCAGATATTTGTCAGTTATGTGTGCGTATGCAACAACATAACTCACCTTTCCTCAAAGAGATTTGTGAGCTTTGTGCTAAGATCTGTGAATATTGTGCGGAAGAGTGTGAAAAACATTCACATGATCATTGTAAAAAATGTGCTGAGGCTTGCCGTCAGTGTGCAGAAGAATGTCGAAAAATTGCCATGTAAAATACTTCAATAATGTTAATTATATGGCTCTAGACTAACATAATCATTCTGCTAGTCTAGAGCCTTCTATATAGAGTCGTTTAAGAATATATCGTAAAAAATATTAAGAAAAATAAATTTTACGATATATTATATCTATGAAATTTGTAAATTCATCTTTAAATAAAATAGTTTAAATAAAACTATTGTTAAAATAAAGTTATATAAATTTTTAAAGTATTGATAGTGAGTAGTTATGAGTCTTTTTTATGAAAACTTTAGAGATTTTGAAGATGCTGGTAAAACCATTTTAGAGTATTTACATAATCACTTAGGTTTTAATTTATGGATGATTACTCGTACAGAAGGTAATGATTGGATAGTTCTTCAAGCTAAAGACAGTGGATATGGAGTAAAAGCAGGACAAGTTTTTAATTGGACTGATTCATATTGTTCTAAGATGGTACTAGGCAAAGGGCCACGTATAGCACATGATTCAAAAAAAATTCCATTATATGAAGAGGCTGGAATTAATAAGGTAGTGGATATAAATGCATATATAGGTCAACCTTTATTGAATGAAGATGGCTCTGTTTTCGGTACATTATGTGCTATTGATCCATCAGTACAGCCTAAAAGTATAGAACAATATAGTGATTTATTAGAATTATTTAGTTTATTACTCAGTCGAATTTTACAGAACGAAATTAAAATAAATGAACAAAAAAGAATTAGCGAAAAATTTGAAATGGAGTCGCTAACAGATCACTTAACAGGAGCTTTCAATCGTCGTGCTTGGGATAAACTTTTAGATTTAGAAGAAAGTCGGTGTAAAATTTACGGACACTCAATAACAATTATTGTCATAGATTTAAATGATTTAAAATATATAAATGATAAATTTGGTCATTTAAAAGGTGATCAGATGATTCAAGAAACAGTCCAAATTATCAAAAGAACTGTGCGCTCTAATGATTTAGTTGCACGTTTAGGAGGAGATGAGTTTGGTATTTTAAATATTGAAACTAACTTAGAAAATACTCAAAAACTAGCAAATCGAATTTCAGAATCCTTAAAACAGGCTGGAATTAATGCTGCTATTGGTGTTGCAGCACGTCAACCAGGGACGGATTTACAACAAACAGTAGTTGAAGCAGATAAGCAAATGTATAGACATAAACGTCAAATCAAAGATATGTCTCAATAAGGTAATAAAATTAAGTTTTCCTACAATTAACATAATACACCTTATACGAAATGCTTGATATTTCTCTTTAAATATCATTATATTAAAGTAAGCCGTTCTGGACATTAGGGCACCAGAGCGGCTTTTTCATGATTTTTCACGTTCCACGATCAATAAATGCGCAATGTTCCACGGTTTTAGTAAGCCTTGGTAAACAATTCAATATCTAGTCATCACTTAAAACAGCATGTAGAACTCGGCCCAATAAACCTCGTTTCTTAGGTTCCGGTGTTATCGTAGTTGTTTCCTGAATAGGCTTGTTTTCTATTGCCGTAACTTGTTCAGGCTGTACAGTTTCTTGTAAGTCTATATTTGTACGGATTTGTTCATTTGTACTGTCAGCCTGACTGTCAGGCTGAATATTTTTTGGTGTATAGCCAAGTGCTAATGTTAGGTTATCAATTTTATCTTTAAGTTGCTCAATCTCTTTGTACATACGCCTTTCACGCTCTTCGGCAACTGATTTATCATGTCGTAACTCTTCAATCAATTGCTTGTACAGTTCAACTGTAGTGTTGTCAGTTTCCTTACTATTAGGCTTACTGTCAGCCTGACTGTTAGGCATACCATAAACACGTTGCATTTCACTAAAATCAATGACTTTTCGATTCTTCGCATCAATTTCATAACTGATAGAACCATTCTTCATACGATCATAAATTGATGTACGAGCAATTCCATACTTTTTAGCTAATTCTGCAACAGTAAATTTAGGCATAGTTCTTTAATTATGTTTTAGTCCCTCATTACATGAACTGTAATGTACTTAAGCCTTAAAACCTAGATTTTTAAGATGTGGAAGAAGTTGTTTTTGCTGTATTGGATCTCTGAGCATATCTTTAATTTTAATCGCTAACTCGTCATAGCTTTCACCTTGATTTGCTAAATGAGACAGTTCATGTAGACGAGATAACTGATTTCCAAATAAGTTAATTTGTGCATCATTCATTTGATAAAAAGATTGCTTGATGGTGTTAGTTTGTTTAGATGGTCGAGCTTTAGACTTAATAGAGAACTGGATATCAGTAATCACTCTTCCTTTCTTGAATTGCTGATAATCTACAGTTATATCAGTATGTTTGTTGATTTCATTAATTGCTTTGTCTAATACATTAGACTTGAAATTGGACATAGTTGAATACTCTTCAACACCAAGTCCAAGCTTTGATCTTAAATCATTGATACTGTATTTTTCAGTCTTAGCAACGCTTAACCACTTAATAATAAGTTCATATAATCGAATACTATATTTGCTTTTAAAGTCAGAAACTTGCTCGATATAGTATTTTGTGAATTGTTCACTTAATTTACTAATTAAGCTAATTACTTCATGACTAAGATATAAAACAATCAAACCGCTCTTATCAACATAGGTCACTTTATTAACCCAATTAGCCGTTGAAAGTGCTTCTATGCCCTTATATCTATCTAAATAGCTAAACTCTCTTCGCTTTAACGTTTTAGAAGCATCTTTAAGTAGGGCATAAGCATTATTGCTATCCACTTTAAATTGATGGATATAGTCGCTCACAGATACTTCTATAGGGGTATCTGGGGAAAGATTGTTTGATTCTCTAGCTTCAACTATAGCTAGAAGCATAATCCGTTGCTCTATTAGGGATAAATTGAAAGAGGCATCAATAAGAGCATTATCTTTCACAACTAACTTATTGGTATTTGTCATAATTCCAAGGTTACTTATTAATCTAACTAGGTTATATACCGCCTAATTTAAATAGTCAATAATTCAACTATTCAAATACCCCTTAAACCTATCTTTATAACCCCTTAAACCTATCTTTATAACCCCTTAAACCTATCTTTATAACCCCTTAAACCTATCTTTATAACAATTTAAGTTATTAATTTTAAATATTTTTTTAGTGTCTAAAAGCATTTAAAAACTTTAAAATAATTAAAAGCCCAGGGAATGAAAAATTGCCCTTGGTTTTCGCTTCGCTCAAACTCTATTGAACTTCGCTTATGCTCAGTTCGAGGGGCAATTTTTTGGTTAATCTCGTTGTAATTTCAAAAAAAAGCAAAAGCAACTCGGAATTCGCTTCGCTCATCAGTTTTTTTATGCTCGCTTCGTTCGGCCTAGAAGCAAATTAAATCTGTTCGCCCCCTTCGGGATGCTCTGTACCTCAGTCTTAGCAGCAAAAGGGAGCTTGTAATCAGAGAAAAAGCGTGGCGAAAATTTTAATTGAGTCTGTTCGCTCGTAGACACTCGCTCTGTAAAGCCTGAATAAAGCCAGATAATTTTAAAAACCAGGACCACCGTAATCATCAGATTTTGGCTTTGGCTGTTCGGGTTGAACCGGTTGAGGGGGCTTATTTTGCATGGGTAATGGATAATTTGGCTGGGAATGGACTTCAAACTCAAAGCGTGGTGTTGAGTTATGTTCTGAATCTCTCAATTTTCGATTCATGTTATTCAGGTTCCAGCCTTCTTGGTGCAGTATAGGCTCTTGAATTTTGATAATTTCAGTAAAATCTTTTTCCAGTTTTTCCTTATTTTTCGCATTTTTGATTAAGTAATTCAGGTGATACATCACCTCCAATGATGAAAATGGATGATTTTCAGCGCTATAGAAATATTCATGTTGTTGATCTAATTGCTTTTGGCGTTCTTCTCGTTTTCGTTCTTGATGATTGTGTTCTCGGATTTTTTGGATCTGGGCGAGATATTCTGGTGTCGCATTTTGTTGACCCGCACCTAGCTTGGGCTCAGGAAGATACAAAGTGCTGTGGATCTCATTATATTTTTCATAGCTGTCTGCTGAAACCTGATTTTTGATGGTTATGTCTTGGCCATCAATCTGGTAGGTCACTGTCGGGCAGTACTTGGTCAAAGCATCATTGAGATGGTTTTCCCATTGTTTTCGGATATAGATCAAAAAAGTGGAATAGTCTGCATGGCCATCCTGCAGCTGGATTTTTTTGGCACCGCCCTTAGCCGGATCTTGAGGATTGTAGCGTTTGAAGTACTGTTCTGCTGTGCGTTCAATGCCGTCATCAGCTTTGAGGGAGAACATGAGGTGGCAATGGGGCTGTTCTTCGCCACTGAGACGCGATTTAACGTTGTGTAGGGCGTATGAATGCGGATATTGCTGTGGAACTATATGTTTGTCAAAAAACGTCTCTATGAGCGTTTTACGCTGGTCTGGCGTGAATTCGTTTGGCAATGCGATTTCATACTCCATATAGACTTTGGCGTTGGCTCGTTCATACGTATCTGCTGCTTGCCAAAATTCGATAGGATCTTTAACGAAAGAAGGCATACAACGACCAGGTTCAATGTGTTCTACGGTTTCGTTGCTTGTTTTACGGATGCCTTCATATTGCATAAGTCTGGAAATGTAGAGGTAATGGCTAAGTGCATAGCCTTTATTTTTGCTTTTGACGCTGAAATGGTAGCTGGCCATGTTCACCTTTTTGTTGGTCTGGGACCGGTTTTTATGGAGTGAAACGAAATGAAAACCGCCCGGATTTGGAATGCCTGAATGGCTGAAAAATCCGGTTGAAGGGGGTCAAGGGGGAAGCGCCCCATTGCGTACTAGTTTCTCCGATTAGGAGAAACTGTCAAGTGCGAATTATTTAATATAAAAATAAAAATTCTTTTCAAGAAATTTTATTTTTATATTAAATAATTATTTTCAGACTGCCCTCTTTAAATATGGTAAAACCATATTTAAAGAGGTTGCAGTTCTGAAAATTAGGCGGCAGATGATATGACCCAGGAAAAAGCAAAAAAGCGTGGTAGACCAGCTCAACTTTTACAGATCGCAGAGTTGCATGCTTTTGTTGAGTTCTTATCAGAAAAAGATTCACGGACAGAATTGCAGA
>NZ_CP114610.1 GCF_033558715.1 Acinetobacter sp. YWS30-1
ACTATCTTGATAATTTATTATTTTATATAGTTTTATTGATTGAAATTTTTTGTTGATTAGTTATATTCTTACAAAAGAAAGCCCCGATGATTTTCAAACTTGGCGGAATGTAATCATCGAGGCTCGTATCTTTAACAACAATAAGGAGGTAAACCCGTCTTGTGTCTGCCATAAGCATATACCACAAATTTGATATATGCAAAGAACAAAGGCGGTTTACTCAAGTAGTAAACATGGATTATACAAAAAGTCACTCAGAGCTGACTAAATTTACAACAGAAATCGCAGTACAGCAGCAACTCGATCTATTTGAGAGCTTGCCAAACAAGCCTTACTGCATGGATGATAAACCTGGCTACATGCTCATTCGCACCAAATCCATTGCGATCAAAAAGCCGTATATTCAAATAAATCCACCTTTGATGACGATTTACTTTGTCTTTGATGATGATAAGGACGATGCGGCTTTATCTTGGTTTGATGCTGGATTACCAAAACCTTTATGGACTACCCAGAACCCAGATAACGGACACTGTCATCATTGCTATAAGCTCGAAATACCGCTTTGTACAAGCGAGTTTGCGAGTGTTAAAGCAATCAAGTATGCCCAAGCGGTTTATTACGCTTATGCGCTGAAAATGGGTGCAGACAGCAGCTATTCGCACCTTATTACGAAGAACCCATTACATCCGCAATGGCGCACAACCTTCTGGACTGATCGAGCCTATTCACTGGACTATCTCGCGGACTTTGTTGACCTACCTAAGCGGATTCCGAAGAAGCTCGAAGTTGTCGGCTTAGGACGTAACGTTACACTGTTCGAGAAGGGCCGTCATTGGGCGTATAAGGCCATTAGAGACTATATGCACCATGACACTAGCCATGAGTGGGAAAAGGCCGTCAGAGCGCAAATAGAAGCGATTAACAACGGCTTTGAGCAACCTTTACCGTATAGCGAAGTAAAAGCGACAGCAAAGAGCATTGCCAAGTGGGTATGGCAACGGTTCAGCTATGGTGATTTCAGCGAGATACAGGCGAAGCGTGGGGCTAAGGGTGGTAAAAAAGGTGGTATTGTACGTTCGGCACAGTATGAGCCGAAGCGAGAGCAAGCTATTCAAATGAAATCTGAAGGTATGACTATCAAAGCAATTTCAGAAAAATTGGGTGTGCATAGAAATTCAGTCTCTGCATGGGTTAAAGAAATGCACAAGTGAGCCTTATCAGATAACAGCCTCTTTGGGGGGTGATCTTCTTTGTCGTTATGTTCAACTTACTTTGGTTATTTAAAAAAGGGTTAACAGATGGGTAGTTCTTTAGATTTAAATTGGGTTACTAAGGTTATTTAAACTAGAAAATTACTTGAAGTTAATCGTTTTAATTAGGTAAGGCTGTCCCCTATGGGGATCAGCCTTGATAATGTGTTTTTAAATCTACACCTGATTCAACCGACTCTGGAACGGCTGAACTCCTCTGCTAGCAAAGTCCACAGTGAACCTCAGTTTTCTGTACTGAGAAATAGCCACAAAGATACTACTTGCATAAGAACAAGGCATCCAACACAGTTGTAGCTCTGCATTTTCATCAACTTAGTTTAGTTCAAGCGACCAACTCGAACAGTAGGGGAGACCAATCCCCATTTAACCGTTTCTGATTTTTTTTAACTCAACAAGGCTGTTACCACCAGGTGAGCACATACTCAATATGCACCTCTGCATATCCCAACATCACTCTTTCGCAAAACCACGATTCCCTTAACAACGGATTTCTCCGAACGGTAGCTATGGTTCTTACCCTTTCAGGCACAATTTCCACGATTTAAAAACCGTTTTATATGCGCTACTCAAGATCGCTCCCTCACTTCCTCAATATTTCGCGCCTAACCAATTTGCACGTTTGAAGGATGTGATTCACAAGTTAGTCTTGAAGTCTTAACTTGCAGTACGCTTATCAACTAGATCACCAGAATGTCCGAAGAAATTCCCTATTTTTGCGTTCGCAGTTCCAAAAAACGCATTATTAATCTGATCATCATTCTTGTTGGTAAAGCACTTGCAATCCACATAGGGGGTTGTGCGCCCCCATTGTCACGTTTGAGCTATCAATCGACCTTTCGAGCTTCAACGGAACGTCTCACGACGAGTTCACCGTTTAACAAGAAAGTGCCTGCAACGCATCCAGCTTTCGCCTCAGCGCCCCGATAACCTCTCGGTTATCTCAGAATCCATCGTGTGTGGCACGCACTATGCAAAACATTACGCACATCTGCATAGAACGGTGGCTATTAACGGAGTTTCTTCCTAAAACTCCTGACCATATCTTCAAAACAGGATTTCGGCCCTTTCAGCCTAGATCGGGAATTACTTCCCGAGCAACGTGTCACCACGCTTCCGTTTCCTTGTCGCCCAACTTCACTAAAGACGGGTTTCCCCGACCTAGTTAAATAGGATTGGATCGAATGAGGGCATTGCGTCCCTCAAGCTCCCATCAAAGCGTACCGAGCCAAATTTCTCCGGCAGTCCGCTTCGTCAGGTAGTCAAAAATTGGTTAAAAGTTTGACTATGAGCTGTTTAAAAAATCAAAGTTTTAGTGTGGCTGGGCACACTAAAACTCACATGGTTAGTCAGTTTTAAATATGCGTTGGTCAGACACACTTCATTGATGATAAAAATGATCATAAAACGTAAAAAACATACCGTCTATCGTGTTTTTTACGTTTTTCAGGAACTACTTATTACCCTCTTACAAATATCCCGAAAAATTCGATTTTATGGCTATGCTTCGCATAGCAGGGCTTCGCCCTAAAAACCTCTAAAAGCATTGTTTTCTTTTTACTAGATTACAATGTGGTTTTTTACGAGAAAATGGGGTATTTTTAGTGAAAATCCCTTGATTACATAAATAGCAATGATTGTATTTAGTCCTCATACAAAATTTACGATGCAGCGAATCGCTGACCATGTGGCTAATGGGGCATATTTCTACGCAAAAATTGATTGGAAGGAATATGAAGATTGGTTGGATGGCAATACAAAAACCATTTTTAACAATGTAGAAGGGCTACTGGAGAAGCTGACAGATCGCTATGACTTAAAGCTTACTCCACGTCAACGGAATTACCGCCTTGAAAAAGGTCATCCTATTTGTACTTGTATCGTTCAACGTGATGTCTTTGAAAAATACAAATGGACTATTCATTTGCTGTTCACGACTCCTCGAACTAGGGATTTCAATTTGCAGTGTGGCGTAGAGCCTAAAAAGATCGTGAATGCTAAAGAGCGTGAAAAAATTGAGGAATTGCAGGAGAGATTTCAGGGGTTTTCATGGGTTAAACCTGAAATACAGGCTGAAATTGACTTAATCTATGGTTATTTCAAAGATCGGGAGCCGCTGCAATTTGTTTTAAATACGCCTATTTCTCTAAAAGTCACGCAGCACATGACTTTTGAGCTTGTACGTACAGATCATAAGGTCTACAAGCCGACTGAAAAAGAATATAAGGACAGAATTAAATCTTTCTCGTGGTCTTGGAGATACAGCAAGCAATCATTATTGCGAATGAAAGCAAGATTAATGGCTATCGTGAATAAGCTCATTAGTCAGAAACGCAATGCAGCAGCTGAAAAAAACAGGGCAGATTTGCGTAATTTTTTCAAAATGATTGAAGCATGGGCCGTTTTTAAAAGTAATAGACAGCAATCAGGAGAATTGCTGCATTTCGCCCAAAGCTTTGTACGCAGGAAAGTTAAAAAATCGTGGCAGCAAATTGAGATAGCCCCACCGCATTTAGTTTATTTGCCGCGGCTGGAGAACTATGCCGACAATTTGAATGAATACCGGCAGCGGAGAGACCTTTTTGATCAATATGGTGTAGAAATCCCCCTCGAATTAGTCCGAAAGGGCGAATATATGCCAATTTTTAACTACGTTAATCTTGAGACAATGAAGGTCGAGAACCGTAATAAAAAAGTAGATGAAGTAATGCTTGCCGAAACATTAAATTGATGATGCTATTAAATTATTTTTAAATTGAATAGCCTCCAATTTTGTAGACACCTTATAGTTAGATAAAATGGCTAATTAATCAGATGCTTATGCCATAAAAATATGTTTTTGATTAAATAATAATCAGTAATTTGCTGAAATAGATTACACTCTTAATCAAATTTTTCTTATATTTTTTTAAAGCGAGCAAAAATGAAAATACACCAATTTTTTAAACTAATTTTAAGCTATTGATATAAAACAAATATAATATATTTGTAGGTGTACGACAGGGGTTTTTTTTTGAGCTTTCAGGTGTACGACAGGGGTTTTTTTTTGAGCTTTCAGGTGTACGACAGGGGTTTTTTTGAAGCTGAAATGTAATTTTATTTGCTGAATTAGTTTTACACTCTTAAAAAAATAATTTATATAAAGCAATAACATAAGATAGATGATTTAATTGAACAACTTTATTTTTGAGCTTTCAGGTGTACGACAGGGGTTTTTTTTGAAATAAATAAGGAAGTTCGTATAAGAGATTTTATGTTAAATAATTATGTATTGTTATGCGGGTAAAAGAGTGAAAAATGTCTAAATATGTATTTTAGGGTATTAATTAACATAATCCTTACTATGTTAATTTGAGGAAAATAAAAAAATTAATTCCATATAAAATTAATTTTTAGTAAAAGAATAATAAAAACATTATTTTAATTTATATTATAATTTTCAATTTATATATTAGTGAGAAAACAATGCCACAAGGTATGGATGATGATTTATGGTTAGAGTTATATGATCATGAAGAGGATGAGGAAGAAGAAAATATGTCTGATAAGGCAGAACGCCTAAATGAAACGCGTCATCAAACACGAATTGATGAAGGTTACTACAATCAATTTGACGATTAAATCTATATTCGCCCTGATCATGCTTAAGCTAATGATTTTATCCTTTGAATTCTTGGCTTAGTGCAATGATTAATTTATATGCATATGACGATGTATAGTTATAACTTAGAAGGTGTGATTCATAGACATCATTTCAATATAATAGATGTCTATGAAAAGAAAAATTCAACAACGACTCATATGGGTTAAATTTTTAAATAAATTAGTTAATAGAAACAGTTATTTTTTCTAACTAAATGTGCATCACCATCTAAGAAATTTTATAAAGACCTTTCCATAATGCTAGCGAATTTAGTTAAATCTTTCCATATTTCAAAAATATATTGAGTAAACCCCCACATGCTAATAGAGTTAATTTCTGACTCTATACTAAGTTCCATCTGATAATCTGTAGTTTGTCCATACAGACCTCGGCCACAGTAGAGCTTTAAAGGAAATACATTAAATGAATCAAATGAAGCAGATTTAATGACTTCATCGAAAATATTTTCAAAATGTGTATTTAGTTGAGACTCCTCATGATCTGGAAGTTCGTAATTATTGATATATTGAATGCAGTATTTATTTTCATCAATTCTCATAATATTAATTCTTATATCTGAGACTACTACTATGAGGTGTCCTAAAAGCCCCCGTACATGTTCTCTCTCAGCATATACTTCCCCTTTAATATTTAACTCTTTGAATCTATTAATAAATACATCATGAATCATATCAATCTTGATGTTTGATGATTCGTGATAGTTAGATAGTACTAAAGGAGGAAGAGAAGTATTTTCTGAAAGCTCATTACCATCATCACTTTTAATTAAGTTGTATTTTTCTTCTTCTCGCTTACGTTCTTCTTCAGCTACTCGCTTACGTTTTTCATCCATCATTTTTGAATATTCTAATGCTTTTTTACGTTCTTCTTCAGCTACTCGCTTACGTTTTTCATCCATCATTTTTGAATATTCTAATGCTTTTTTACGTTCTTCTTCAGCTACTCGCTTACGTTTTTCTTCTTCTCGCTTACGTTCTTCTTCAGCTACTCGCTTACGTTTTTCATCCATCATTTTTGAATATTCTAATGCTTTTTTACGTTCTTCTTCTTGGAGTTGAAATTTAGTAGCTGTATTCTTTGTTTTAGGAGAGTCATCTTCATCAAATTCATCTCTCAACATATTTGACTGAGATAGAGCTATACATACAGGTACAAGCAATGCCATACCAACTAAAATAAAAAAAAATTCCATACTTTCAATATCATGTAAAAATATTGGTTGAGTATAGTTATTAAACAAAAAAGATTAAATAATAAGATGAGCATTATTT
Organism: Acinetobacter sp. YWS30-1; assembly: GCF_033558715.1. Taxonomy (NCBI): domain Bacteria; kingdom Pseudomonadati; phylum Pseudomonadota; class Gammaproteobacteria; order Moraxellales; family Moraxellaceae; genus Acinetobacter; species Acinetobacter sp. YWS30-1. Next base: position 6,207 of record NZ_CP114610.1, read on the forward strand.
GAATAATTTATTTTAAATTATAGGAATTGAGTAACTACTAAATTTTTAGAAATTTTAAAGATTTCCTAAAATTAACATAATACACGTTATAGGAATCTAAAAATGGGAGCCTAAGCTCCCATTTTTATTGATGATTTTTTAATTCTTTCAGCATAGCATCTCGCAGAATTTCATTCATTCGTGTTTGATAACCTTTGCCTTGTGCTTTGAACCAAGCAAGCACATCAGCATCTAAACGAATAGAAGTCTGTTGCTTCACTGGACGGTAGAACTGATTATGGCGTACAGCCTTGCTCCAATCGGTAATTTCAGGAATATCTGATAGATCTAGATGATCATCAGGAACCGTGCCTTTAGCAATCAAGCGTTGAATTTCAGCATCTTGCTTCTCACCAAATTTCTCATTCAGCTCTTTGCGTGAGTATCTAACCATGCTCATATTTGTTTCGCTCCGCTTTAGTCACTTGCCTTGCACTAATGATTCGTATGATTTCACAGTCATCTTCATCAAAAATGGTGTGAGCCACCAATAACATTAGTACGCCTTTAACTCGTCCAATGGTTTGCCAACGTTCTTCACCATCGGTATGTCTGTCTTGGATTGAAATTCGTAATGGATCTTCAAAAACAAGGCTTGCCGTTTCGAAAGAGACATCGTGTTTTTTCTGATTCTTTCGATTCTTTGCCTCATCCCATTCGAAATACTGTTTCATAAAAAACATTCAAATTTGTATATACAATAATGTATCATAAAATTGTATCACTCAAGCTGAGAAGCGTAATTTTTAGTCAAATTTATTGGCAAAACATTCCAAAACTGCTCATAAAAAAGCCGACTTGTTTCAAAATCGGCTTTTTATGGATTTTAGGGTTTGGTGTAAAATTTTAAGTCTTTGATATTTATATTAATATACAAGTGTATTGCGTATAACGGCCATTATGTTAAATAGGTAATTATTCAAGTAAGACATTTATTAATTTTTTAATTGAATTAATATGAAATTATATTTTTAGATGAGAACTGATCTGATGAGCTTTTTTAAAAAATTGAAAGCAAATATGATAATAAATAAAAAAAATGAACAAACATTTTATGAATTAGCGATTAGAGAAATTGCTACTGGACAAAAGAGAACTGGTTTATGGGCCATAGCACTATCGAAGTCTGATGGTTCTTTAGATAAAGCACATGCTTTGTATATTGGTTTATTAGCAGAAGAAATAAAAAATGATATTTATCTTGAAGAAATAAAAAATGAAGAACTCCGTAAAAATGAGTTAGTGTTGGCTAAAGAGATAGAAAAATTGGAAGAAATACGTTCTAGGAAACAGAAAATTATAGAGCAAGAAGTACATAAAGAGAAAAAATCAAATATACCAAGTATATTTGAAGAAATGGATAAGCAAAAAGAAAAAGAGTTGCAAAGCAAGCGACAAGAAGAAATTGATAAACAAAAGGAAGAAATGGATAAGCAAAAGGAAGAAGAACTAAAAGCACAAGGTATCCGTATAGATCCTCGATTCAAAAGTCCGCAACCAATTCTAAAAAAATACTAATTCCAGACTTTTTCTAGAATTAACATAATACACGTTATACGAAATGACTTTGATTTCCTTTTTTTAATCAAGATTTTATATCTATTAAAAAAGCCTAAGCACACACTCTTAGGCTTTTTTAGTGATTTTGCGTGTTCAACGATTAATAAGTAAGCAATATTTCACAAGTTTACTTAATAAAAATTTAAAGCATTAACTTATGTAAATTAAGTAACTTACGTAAGTTACTTAATTTGATCTAATACGATTTTTTGTAGTTCTTCAGCAGATAGCTTCTCTAGTTGACTAATAGCAGCTTTTAAAATGATAGAACGATTGGCCTTAGCAACTCTACAATTCACCAAAAGAGTATCTATTTGATGATTGACATCTTCAGTTAAAGAGAAGGTATATCTTTTATAAGTTTGCTGTGTTGGCTCTATCTTCTTAATACGTTTAGTTGCACCTTGAATAAAGTCCTCGATTTTTTCTTCGTTTAAACCTTGCTCAGATTTTTTTAAGCCTTTAAGTGCCATTAAAGATCTCCTAAAAACTCTTTAGCAATTTGTTCAATTTCTTGTTTAGCTTTTTCATCAGATGACATTTCAAAGACCGACAATCCATTTTCATCAGCATCATCATAGATATTTCGATTACACGTAAAATTGTTAAGTGGAATCAAATCAAAAGATTCACATGCTTCTTTGGCATCTAATATTCTTTGAAACTGACTTGGTAAAGTTGGACATTGCGTAATAACTGCTCGAGTATAAAGCTCTGGATTTACAGCTTTAGCTAATCGGATCAACTTTTCAACATGAACCAATGTTTTTAGATCACGTCTTTTAGGACGAAATGGCAATAACATATGGGTTGCAATAGTCATTGCTGAACGTAAAGCCTCAGAATCTTGACCACCTGCATCGATAATAATGTCTTGATAGCGTTTAGACAGGTCTAATAATATTTGACGGATGTTCCCAGCAGCTTGTACTGAAGGAATACTTTCTACTTTATTGTTGTCATCACGTTCTTTAATCCAGTCAGTAGTAGTACCTTGTGGATCAGCATCCAATAATAAAATATCTCTCTTTTTCGCTTGTAAATACACAGCTAAATTTTGGGCGAGGCAACTTTTACCGGACCCCCCTTTTTCACCACCAACTAAAATTATCATCTTGATTATTTAACTTACGTAACTTATTTAAAAGTCATTATATAAAGTTTTCTATTTAGATCAATAGTTTATAAACAATAAGATTATTTAACTTGCGCAACTTACGTA
>NZ_CP114611.1 GCF_033558715.1 Acinetobacter sp. YWS30-1
ATGAAAACCGAACTAATTGTCAAAGATAACGCTTTAATTAATGCTAGTTATAACCTTGATCTAGTAGAACAACGATTAATTCTTTTAGCTATCGTTGAAGCCAGGGAATCAGGTAAAGGGATAAATGCTAATGATCCATTAACAGTTCATGCTGAAAGTTATATCAATCAATTTGGTGTACATCGAAATACTGCTTATCAAGCCTTAAAAGATGCTTGCGATGACCTATTTGCAAGACAATTCAGTTATCAAAGTCTTAGTGAAAAAGGTAATGTTATTAATCACAAGTCAAGATGGGTAAGCGAGGTTGCTTATATTGATAATGAGGCTGTCGTTAGACTTATTTTTGCTCCTGCTATTGTGCCTTTAATAACTCGATTAGAAGAACAATTTACAAAGTATGAGATACAGCAAATAAGCAATTTAACGAGTGCTTATGCTGTTCGCTTATATGAAATATTGATTGCGTGGCGTAGTACCGGAAAAACGCCTCTTATAACTATCTACGATTTCAGACAAAAAATAGGTGTACTCGAGACTGAATACAAAAGGATGTACGATTTTAAGAAATATGTTTTAGACATTGCATTAAAGCAAGTAAATGAACATACCGATATTAATGTCAAAGTTGAACAACATAAAACCGGTAGATCCATTACGGGCTTTTCATTTAGCTTCAAACAGAAAAAGTCAGCAACAAATACAGCCAATGACATTAGTCAGGACAAAGAGCTAAAAATCAATTTGACTGATGCACAACGATATTTATTTGCTAGTAAATTATCAGAACTTCCTGAGATGGCTAAACTTTCACAAGGTAATGAAAGCTATGAACAGTTTGCTGCTCGGATTGTAACCATGCTACAAGAGCCAAATAAATTAAAAGAATTTATGCCATTACTTCGAAAAGTCGGCTTTCAATGAATGATGTCAATTGACATAGTAAAGTTAACAATCAACTATTAACACTATTTGAAAACTGGTTTACATAATGAAAAAACTGTCAGTTTCAGAACTAGCGAAATTATATGGATATTCAAGACAAGCTGTATATGCCCATATAAAGAAAGGAAATTTATCAAAAGGATCGGATGGATTAATTGACTTTTCAGAAGCCTTAAGAGTTTTTGGGGAACCACAAAAAAGCAATTCTAGTGTCAACCAAAGTCAATCAACTAGTAGGCATAACTTAACAGAAGTTGACTTGCTAAAACGTCAAGTTGACATGCTGGAAAAACAATTAAATCAGGCAATACAAAGAGAAAATCAATCATTAGAACGTGAATCGTTTTATCAAGAACAGATTGAGGCCATGCAGCGCTTACTGGAAGCTCCAAAAGCCAATATGACTACGTTTGCCGATCATAAATCTGAACAGGATATAGCAACAGATTCTCGGCCACAGACTGAATCGAACTATGACGGATTGACTACTCCAGAGAACAAACGCATCCCTGTTCCAGAACATATTGAGCCTACACCTAAAAAGAGGGGCTTCCTGAGTCGTTTTTTCCTTCCTTACGGTTAACCAGGACTCCACTTTTTTGATGAGCCAATTTCAGTGCAAGCACATGAAATAATGACTCCTCAAAAAACCGGATGATGTTTATTAAAACTGAATAAAACCGTGGAACATTGTTTATTTATTAAGCGTGGAACATGATAAAACAATAAAAAAGCCCGATCTGGAGGATACGGGCCAATCAAAATGATATATACCATTGATTAATAAAGACAATTATAACGCATTTCGTATAAGGTGTATTATGTTAATTTTAGAAAATCTTCACTACTATTATTTTAAAATAAGCCTTATATCCAAGCATAAAACAAGGTTGTCTAGACTTCTTTTAACAGTAAAGTTATCATAAAACTGAATTTTATTTTTTAGGTAAGTTTATGCATTCTATCCGCATTCGTTAAGACACAACTATTTGCATAGTGACACTATTTTATAATGGTGGGCTTTTGTTGTGTCTTTAAGAATATATGCGGATATATAAAGTAAAAGTATGCTTAATTTATAAGTATGCTTTTAGTGCATAGTTTCCAGTTATAACTTAATTGACTAGCTATTTGTCCACCCTGTGGATGAATAGCTTTTTTTTTGGGAGGACACTGTGATGCTAGCTTTTGTTTTCACCTAAATCCTGTTTGCTGCATAAAAAATTTCAAGAGCTAAACAGGAGTAAATAAAAATGAGTTTAATTATTAAAGCGAGAAACATACGCTTGGATTATGCTGGGCGTGATGTTTTGGATATTGATGAATTGGAAATTCACTCTTATGACCGTATTGGTCTTGTGGGTGATAACGGAGCAGGAAAGAGTAGTTTACTCAAAGTACTTAATGGCGAAATTGTTTTAGCCGAAGCGACATTACAGCGTTTTGGTGATTTTGCACATATCAGCCAACTGGGCGGAATCGAAATAGAAACGGTCGAAGACCGGGCAATGTTATCTCGCCTTGGTGTTTCCAATGTACAAAACGACACAATGAGTGGCGGAGAGGAAACTCGTGCAAAAATTGCTGCCGCATTTTCCCAACAAGTACATGGCATTCTAGCGGATGAACCAACCAGCCACCTTGATCTCAATGGAATAGATCTACTTATTGGTCAACTTAAAGCATTTGATGGAGCATTACTTGTTATCAGTCATGACCGATATTTTCTTGATATGGTTGTAGACAAGATATGGGAGTTAAAAGACGGTAAAATTACGGAATATTGGGGTGGTTACTCGGATTACTTGCGTCAAAAAGAAGAAGAGCGACAACACCAAGCCGTAGAATATGAGCTGATGATGAAGGAACGGGAGCGATTAGAATCTGCTGTGCAAGAAAAACGCCAGCAAGCTAATCGATTAGACAATAAGAAAAAAGGAGAAAAATCCAAAAACTCTACCGAAAGTGCTGGACGACTTGGGCATGCAAAAATGACTGGCACCAAGCAAAGAAAACTGTATCAGGCAGCTAAGAGTATGGAAAAGCGTTTGGCTGCATTAGAAGATATTCAAGCACCAGAGCATTTGCGTTCTATTCGTTTTCGTCAAAGTTCAGCCCTAGAACTGCACAATAAGTTCCCGATTACGGCAGATGGTCTGAGCTTAAAATTTGGTAGCCGTACTATCTTTGATGACGCTAACTTTATAATACCGCTTGGCGCTAAAGTCGCTATAACTGGATCGAATGGAACAGGGAAAACGTCCTTGTTAAAAATGATATCAGAACGTGCTGATGGATTAACCATATCTCCAAAAGCTGAAATTGGCTACTTTACACAAACAGGATATAAATTTAACACGCATAAATCTGTGCTCTCCTTTATGCAGGAAGAGTGCGAGTACACAGTTGCGGAAATTCGTGCAGTATTGGCTTCAATGGGGATCGGAGCGAATGATATTCAAAAAAACTTATCCGACTTATCGGGAGGTGAAATCATCAAACTGCTTTTATCCAAAATGCTTTTAGGAAAATATAATATTTTGCTTATGGATGAACCAGGAAACTATCTTGACCTAAAAAGTATTGCCGCATTAGAAACAATGATGAAGTCCTATGCAGGAACTATTATCTTCGTATCTCATGACAAGCAATTGGTCGATAATATTGCTGACATTATCTACGAGATCAAAGACCACAAAATCATCAAGACTTTTGAGAGAGATTGTTAATGATAGCCAATCTAATCCGAACATTAATTATTGAACTCTTTAAAGGAAATTAAAAATGACAATTCAAGATATTCAATCACTTGCTGAAGCACACGGCTTGTTGCTTACGGACAAAATGAATTTCAATGAAATGGGCATTGATTTTAAGGTCGTTTTTGCTCTTGATACAAAGGGGCAACAATGGTTGCTGCGTATTCCTCGTCGTGATGGCATGAGGGAACAAATCAAGAAAGAAAAACGCATTTTAGAATTGGTAAAAAAACATCTTTCTGTAGAGGTTCCTGATTGGAGAATTTCATCTACAGAATTAGTGGCTTATCCCATACTTAAAGATAATCCTGTTTTAAATTTGGATGCTGAAACCTATGAAATAATTTGGAATATGGACAAAGATAGCCCGAAATACATAACATCTTTGGCAAAAACCTTATTTGAAATCCATAGTATTCCTGAAAAAGAAGTTCGGGAAAATGATTTGAAAATTATGAAACCTTCAGATTTAAGACCTGAAATAGCAAACAATTTGCAGTTAGTAAAATCTGAAATTGGTATAAGTGAGCAATTGGAAACCCGCTACAGAAAATGGTTGGATAATGATGTTCTATGGGCAGATTTCACCCAATTTATACATGGCGATTTATATGCTGGGCATGTACTAGCTTCAAAGGATGGAGCTGTTTCAGGCGTTATTGATTGGTCAACAGCCCATATAGATGACCCAGCGATTGATTTTGCTGGGCATGTAACTTTGTTTGGAGAAGAAAGCCTCAAAACTCTAATCATCGAGTATGAAAAACTAGGGGGTAAAGTTTGGAATAAACTATATGAACAGACTTTAGAAAGAGCAGCGGCCTCTCCTTTGATGTATGGTTTATTTGCCTTAGAAACTCAAAATGAAAGCCTTATCGTTGGAGCAAAAGCTCAGTTGGGAGTTATATAATTTAAAAATATGATTGCTGAGAACTGCCTTGTTTTGAAACTTGGTTGGCTTTAATTAGTTTTTAGTATTCTTTATAGAAAATGCCTCGATCAAGGGGCATTTCTAACAATCATTTAACATAAAATTTCTTATGCGAAATTACATACCAACTTTAACCACATTGTGGACAGGTTGGATTTTAGAGATAAGAAAAACTTCTAGGGCATTTGCTAAATAAGCCGTATCACGCTCAAAGCCTATTGTAATGATGGATCCAGCATCTTTCAGTCTTGGATCTATCGCAATATATTCAGTTTTATCTTCATTCCATCGGCAATATTTCATTACCCTGGCGCTTAAGCCATTACCACGATAACGGCCAGCACCTCTAGAAGTCCCAACACCGATATAAGTCACTAAATCCCCTTTGACAAACGCATATACACCTTGTTTATCGTAATTAGGAATTTTTCCAAAATTAAAATGTACTGGTGACCATTCAGGAGGCTTTCCTAATAGGTCTACATTCCAGTGATGTTCGAAGAATAATTCTGTATTACGTATTAACTTATTAAGTGTTGGATCTTCCACTACTTATCCCTCAAAATTTATAAATTAAAAAGCTTTCGGTCACGCTCATCTGTTAAATACTTATCCATCTGAGCAATTAATTTAGCTCTGGCTTGTTCATCATCTTCAGTGATCTTTAGCATACAGGATCCAATTAAAATTTTGCGTCTGGTATCATCCTTTCGAGCTTGTTCTTTCTCTTTAGCACGTTCTCTTGCCAGTGCTGCCTGTCTTTGAGCCTTTAACTGCTTTAGCTTTTCTTCCTGTGCTTTGATTTTGCTGTCTAGTGTTTCAGTAACGCTCATTAATCCAATACCATCATCCTGGGAAACCATCCCTAACATAAGCGCACTTGAATATGCATTCAAGGTGCTATATGTATAGTAATGTTTTCCTCGAAGAGCGCACTTATGCAAACTTCGTTTGCAAGTCCGATGGGGGTCTCCCCAATACCCCGACAACCGTATCCACGGTTGTATTTCACTACGTGAAAATTTAAAAGCGAAAAATAGGCATGGCGATTTACCACTTTTCAGTCAAAACCGTAGCACGATCAGCAGGGCGTTCCGCTACTGCTGCGATTGCCTATCGGGCAGGTGAAAAGATCTATTGTGAACGTGAGGGCCGAGAACATGATTACAGCCGAAAAACAGGTGTGGAATATAAAGAAATTTATTTACCCGAAGGCGCACCAGAACATTTAAAAAACCGGGAAAGACTCTGGAACGAAGTTGAACAACGGGAAACCCGAAAAAACTCGACAGTTGCCCGAGAATTTGAAATCGCTTTTCCAAGTGAATTAAATCAGGAACAACGCCTGGCCATGCTCGAAGAGCTATGCGCCAGTATCGTGGACAGACATCAGGTGGCCGTCGATGCCTGTATTCATGCACCGCATACTGGATCTGGTAGTGATGAACGCAATTATCACGCGCATATCCTGATGAGCACACGCAAACTTACTCCGGAAGGCTTCACCGAGAAAACCCGGGAACTGGATCAGAAACACAGTGGAGAAATCGAACACTGGCGCGAACACTTTGCCGATATCTGCAATATGCACCTGGATCTGGCTGGATACACTGCCCGAGTCGACCACCGCAGCTACAAAGACCAGGAGAATGGTTTAGAAGCCACGCTGCACGAAGGGCCGAAAGTCACCGAACTACGTAGAAGAGGCATCGAAACCGAAATCAGCCGAAGCAATGACGAAATCAAACAGAGAAATCAGGCTCAGTTGCAATACGGCAAAAATATGGATCTGCTGATTGCTGAAAATGAGATCAAACTCAATACACTAAAAACTGAACAGCAGATCCAAATCAAAAATAGTGCTAAAACGCCACCAATTGACGAAAAAGCCCTGTTTGAAGAAAAACAGAGGGAAACCCTTGGCAAAGTGCTAAATCGCGAAATCAGCGCAAAAGACGCGAATCTAGACCTAGAATTTATGCAGGATGTTTTTAAAAAGGCAGAAAACACCTTGGGCAAGATGCAAAAGCATAAAAATGAGTTTAGTCAGCAGCTCGCCCAAGACATCGTGAAAAACAGACTGAAACAAAGTCATGACAAGTTGCAAAGTCTGGTCGATCAACACAATGAATTAACCCAAAACAAACCCTTACTGTTTGGAAAAAAAGCCTGGGAAGCCCAACGTGACGAGGTTTATCAGGAACACAAAAAGCTAAAAGGTCAGCATGAACACCAGAAAAAACATGGTGTGAAGGATTTATTGGAAAATGAAAAGTTCAAAGAACATGCCTGGAAGCAGTACCAACAACAACATCCGGCCAAAGCCAAGCAATACCAGACTTTATACTCAACCTATCAAGTCATTAAAAAATGTGTGAATGAGATCAAAGCAGAACAACAGCTGAAACTCAGACAAGAACAACAACTCAAAGCACAGCAACATGCGCCTAGAATGAAATCTCGTGGCATGAGTCGCTAAACAGAGCGAGTGTCTACGAGCGAACTGAGAAAATTTGCCCATCCCTTTCCCTGATTACAAGCTCCCTATCCATCAATCACCTGCTTTACAGAGCATCCCTAATGGGTGCGAACTTTCCAAGTTTGATTCCTAAACCGAGCGAAGCGAGAAAAAAAGCTTATGAGCGAAGCGAGTTCCGAGTTGCTTTTGCTTTTTATTGAAGTTACCTAGGGATTAACCAAAAATTGCCCCAACGAATCGAGCGAAAGCGAGATTCAATAGAGTTTGAGCGAAGCGAAAACCAAGGGCAATTTTTCATGAAATATGCTTTTAATTATTTTTAAGCTTTTAAATGCTTTTAGATAGCCTGTAAACCTGAATTTATAAGGCTTTGAGAGATTATAAAACGAGGTTTACCTTGCATTAAAACGAGGTTTACCTTGCATTAAAACGAGGTTTACCTTGCATTAAAACGAGGTTTACCTTGCATTAAGCGAGTTGATAATATAACCTCGTCTTATTGACTTAAAAATATAAATTTTTCAT
>NZ_CP114612.1 GCF_033558715.1 Acinetobacter sp. YWS30-1
ATGCGGGACCTAGTAGTTAAAGACAATGCATTAATTAATGCGAGTTATAACTTAGACTTAGTAGAACAACGTTTGATCTTATTAGCCATCGTCGAAGCAAGAGATAGTGGTCGGGGAATCAATGCAAATGACCCTTTAGAAGTCCATGCTGAGAGTTATGTAAATCAATTTAATGTTGCAAGACAAACAGCTTACCAAGCGTTAAAAGATGCCTGTAAAGATCTATTTGTACGTCAATTTAGCTATCAAGAAATTAATAAAAGAGGAAATGTAGAGAATGTTTTAAGTCGCTGGGTCAGCGAAATTAGATATATCGACGATGAAGCTACAGTAAAGTTAATATTTGCCCCTGCAATCGTGCCACTTATTACACGTTTAGAAGAACAATTTACTAAATATGAGTTACAACAGATTAGTAATCTCAGCAGCGCTTATGCTGTGCGATTGTATGAATTATTAATTGCTTGGCGCAGTACAGGTCAAACTCCCATTATTGAACTAGCAGAATTCAGACAAAAAATAGGCGTTCTTGATGATGAATATACAAGAATGGGAAATTTTAAAGATCGAGTATTAAATTTAGCTATTGCTCAAATTAATGAACATACGGATATTAACGTCCAATGTCAGCAACATAAAAAGGGACGTAATATTTCTGGTTTTTCATTCACCTTTAAACTGAAAAAAGTCGTTATAGCTCATAGTAAAGAGCAAACTGCTCTTGAGATTTTCTCAAAATTTACCGATGCACAGTGTCATCTTTTTGCCAGTAAACTGTCTGAGCTTCCAGATATGAATAAATATTCTCAAGGTACTGAAAGCTACTCACAATTTGCAGTTCGAATTTCTGAAATGCTACGAGATCCACAAAAATTTGAAGAACTACTCCCCTATCTAAAGAAAGTAGGCTTTAATACAAAATAAACTTCATGTTCAGATTGGATGTTCATACGAACATCCTTGTACACGCACTGAGGGATTACATTGAACACAACAAAATTCAGCGTCATGGACGCAAGTAAAGCCTTTAAAAAATCACGTACAACAATATATGAGGCTTTAAAAAATGGTGAGTTATCAAGAGATCATGATGGTCTTATAGACTTATCTGAACTTATCAGAGTTTATGGCAATCCAATCGCTGTTCAGTCCAGTACACGCACTGAACAAGTTCAGAAGGATGTACAGGTACACGTTCAATCTGAAGTTGAAAATGTATTAAAAGACCAGATTTCTTTACTCAAAAATCAGTTAGATTTAGCAAATCAAAGAGAAAAGTCTTTGATGCAACATATTGAAGATCTTACTCATAGAATTGAGTTTAAAGGCACCTTAGAACAGCCAAAACAAGAAAATATTAATCAGCTAAATGAATCTACTAATTCGAATATAGCAACAGATCCTCGGCCACAGGATGAATCAAACTATGACGGATTGACTACTTCAGAGAATAAACGCATCCCTGTTCCAGAACACGTTGAGCCTGAACCTAAAAAGAGGGGCTTTCTTAGCCGCTTTTTCCTTCCATATGGTTAGCCAGGACTCCAGTTTTTTGATGAGCCAATTTCAGTACAAGCACCTGAAATAATGACTCCTCAAAAAACCGGACGATGTTTATTAAAACTAATCAAAACCGTGGAACATTGCTCAAGAATTAAGCGTGGAACAAGAAAAAACATAAAAAAAAAGCCCACCTTGGGGAGGTTGGGCAAAAAAGAAACTACAGCGTTGAATTTTCAAGAGAATTATAACGCATTTCGTATAAGGTGTATTATGTTAATTTTAGGAAAACTATAGATTGCGTTTGCAATCGTAAGCTATTTAACACATAGATATTTTTTAATTATAGTAAGTTTTTGCTGCTAGAGTTTGACAGCTAACTCCTGTGATTTTTATTCCCGCAACCTCATGAGTAGACACATTGTAGACTCCTGCTCCAGTAGCATTAGTTGAAACAGTAGCTCTACTTTTACCTTGGGGAATGACGTAATTTATATAAGTTCCATAGTTCACTACATGACGGTCATTTTTATTTATAATTATGTCGTAGCGAATTTGACCTGAACATTGTGATTTCTTACATTCATTGGATTCAACACTAAATGATCTTGCAAAATTTTTCCCAGTGACATTTACAACTTCTGCATTACATCTTTGAGTATCAGCATGAGCAAAGTTTAATGTGACTAATGGAATAGCTAAAAAAAATAAAGATAATTTATTAAGTATCATGATAATGGTTAATTGATTGTTTAAAATCACATTTTAAGAGATATTTGGTTGAAATAGATAGTATCTTAAACAAGTAACTGACTATTTTTTACAGAAATTTATTTCATCAAAGACATTTTAAATATTTACTCATTTAACATAATAGAGCTTATACGAAACGCAAAATAAATAGTGTTAAATTTCAAAAAGTTATGCTATAAGAAATCGGGGACGCAAACCCGAAAAGCCGACTTGGAAACAAATCGGCTTTTTTTTAGGCGGTTTTGATAGTTCTTGCCAATAAATTTGTTTAAAAAGTAGTCTATTTTGCGATTTTTTAAATTTTATCAATGCTTGAATGCTTAAAATTATCCACATTTTTTGTGGATAAAATTTAGGCTATTTTGTACGCCCTGGCGCACATGAAACTCGGCCCTTTGCGGCTATCTAGGATACTGGAACTTTCCTATGATGAACTCATCAGGAACAGGAAGTTCCATAACATAAAACAAAAATTATAAGTTATTGCACATGGACCAGAGGGTACAACAGCACAATCAGCGACAATAAAAAACCCCGGCAGGATGCCGGGGTTTTTTATCGTCTAAAATTTTCTTTTCTCTAAGAACATTTGTATACTACTGAAAATTTAACTAAAAGTTTTAAAATGAATCTTATTCATCAAGAGCATCAAGGCTTCTTTTTTTGTAATAACCTAGACTTAACTCCATCACCAGAACTATATAATTTATTACTACAAGAATTTAGTAGATACGGATTAATGCCTAATATTGGACATGAAATCAATATAGAAACAGGAGAAAAGAAGCAGTTCGTTATATTAGTAAATTCTAAAGAAGACTTTAGAATTGAATTTCCTATGCATGGTATTGTAATTAATCAGTATAAAGAAAGTTTTGAAAATTTTTACTCACAATTTAAAGATATTGTTTTGACTCTCGGAAAAATTTTTCCTTTGAAAAAAGGTAATAGAGTTTCATTAATAAGTACTAAAATATTTGATGGTACTGAGTCTCAGTATAAGACAATTTATCAAAATCTTTTTACGTATAAATCTGCTAACCCTTTTGAGTGGGATAATAGAATCGCCGAAAAAAGATATATTTTAGGAGATTCTGAAGAAATTAATAGCATTAGTAATATAAAAAGAGGTGAAATGATTTCTCCATTTTTTAACAATGGAAGACCTAAATCTGTTTTAGCTTTCTCAGTTGATTCAAATACTGCTCCATCTAAAGCTGAAAATAGATTTACTTTTGCTAATTCAATCAAAGCTTACGATGAACTCTATCAAAATAATTTGAGACTTTTAAAGGAGTTAAACAGATATGAAAACATCTGATAATATTGATTTCTTTAAAGATATTGATTTTTCTAAATTTATTTCTAATGAGTCTAATGTCATTCATAATTATTTGCTGAGCTCTAGTTCTAAGTTTGAATCTGCTACAGATTTAACATCTCACTTATCTATAGAAGCAGAAAAAAATTCCAAGAAACTTATTAGAATTTTGAAACAAGATGAATTTGTTCCAGGTGAGTTAAATAAGACACAGCTTTTTCTAGAAAATTTATTAGTTAAAAATAAAGATTTATTTAGAGAAGTATTTCAAAAAACTTGGTTACAAATTTTTCCTGAAAAAAATACTATTCATATTATTAATTTTATTAGTATGGCATCCTATTTTGATTACGATGTTCTGGACGATCGTGCTGACGTATTGGTAATCAGTGGATGTAGTCATATTGATATCAGAGTTAATGAAGCAGCTATAAGAGCTATTGAAAGTTGGGAGCAAAAAAAACATATTGATTTTTTGAAAGCAATCAAACCGACAGAAGTGGAATGGTTAGAATCTTATAAAAGTAATGTGATAAAGATATTAGAGTTAATGTAAGTATGTATTTATTAAGATCTTTTTCACTATCTAAATGGTCTCCAAATTTAGTAAAATCTTTAAATGACTTTGAAACCGACCCAATTACAGGGTGTACAAGGACGCAATCGAATGAGCTCTCGGTTTGGAAAATAGATTCTTTTTGTTGGGACTCAGATTTAATCAATAAAATCATTACTGCTTTTGCCATTAATAAAGATGCTCCAGCAACATTAGATTTTATATTTTTAGATGGAGGTTTCTTAACTTCTAAAGGTATAGAAATAGAAAATAAAGAAGCCGAAACTCCCTATGAACAAATGAATTCGTATCATCATGATTTAACAAAACTAACTTATGAAAAACTGGGGATAGTGGCAGATCATATTGTTACCCAATTAAATGATAGAGAAACTCATAAAAGAATTGAAAAAGCGATTCTAATTAAATTAGTTGTGGATATTTATCTAAAAGAAGGTCAAGAAGCATTTGATTTAGATAGCTTATCTGAAAAATGGGTAAAAGCTATTAAGAGTGAAATTACAAAAAGAGGTTTAAAGCAAATACCTTAATTATTCTTAACTACTAGCTTCTATCTAAGGCTAGTCTTTTATTACAGGGACTAGCCTTAGATAGAAGCTAAAGTTTTTTAATTTTCTGATCATTCTTATATTGCGATAAAGCGTACACAGCCCAAATCATAGCAGGGATCCAACCTAGGATCGTAATTTGAAGAAATAAACACATTATTCCTGCGAATGGACGACCGATAGTAAAAAAATAATAACCAAGGAAAAAGCAAAGCTGGCAGAAGTCTCATATTACAGTCCTATTGATGCGTTATTTCGGAAGAGTTAATGGTCCACAAGGGGTAAATTAAACAGCTTGCGATCTCTTTCATCCGTCAAATACTTATCCATCTGAGCAATTAGTTTAGCTCGGGCTTGCTCATCATCTTCAGTGATTTTTAGCATACAGGATCCGATTAAAATCTTGCGTCTGGTATCATCTTTTCGGGCTTGCTCTTTCTCTTTGGCACGTTCTCTTGCAAGTGCTGCCTGTCTTTGAGCTTTCAGTTGTTTCAGCTTTTCTTCCTGGGCCTTGATTTTGCTGTCTAGTGTTTCAGTAACGCTCATTAATCCAATACCATCATCCTGGGAAAACATCCCTAACATAAGCGCACTTGAATATGCATTCAAGGTGCTATATGTATAGTAATGTTTTCCTCGAAGAGCGCACTTATGCAAACTTCGTTTGCAAGTCCGATTGGGGTCTCCCCAATACCCCGACAACCGTAAGCACGGTTGTATTTCACTACGTGAAAATTTAAAAGCGAAAAACAGGCATGGCGATTTACCACTTTTCAGTCAAAACCGTAGCACGATCAGCAGGACGTTCCGCCACTGCTGCAATCGCCTATCGGGCTGGTGAAAAGATCTATTGTGAACGTGAAGGCCGAGAACATGACTACAGCCGAAAAACTGGTGTGGAATACAAAGAAATTTATTTACCAGAAGGCGCACCGGAGCATTTAAAGAATCGAGAAAAACTCTGGAACGAAGTTGAACAACGGGAAACCCGAAAAAACTCGACAGTTGCCCGGGAATTTGAAATCGCTTTTCCAAGTGAATTAAATCAGGAACAACGCCTAGCCATGCTCGAAGAACTATGCGCCAGTATCGTGGACAGACATCAGGTGGCCGTTGATGCCTGTATCCATGCCCCGCATACCGGATCCGGCAGTGATGAACGCAATTATCACGCCCATATCCTGATGAGCACACGCAAGCTCACTCCCGAAGGTTTTACCGAGAAAACCCGGGAACTGGATCAGAAACACAGTGGAGAAACCGAACACTGGCGCAAACACTTTGCCGATATCTGCAATATACACCTGGACATGGCCGGATACACCGCCCGAGTCGACCACCGCAGCTACAAAGACCAGGAGAATGGTCTGGAAGCCACGCTGCACGAAGGGCCGAAAGTCACCGAACTGCGCCGAAAAGGGATTGAGACCGAAATCAGCCGAAGCAATGACGAAATCAAACAGAGAAATCAGGCTCAGTTGCAATACGACAAAAATATGGATCTGCTGATTGCTGAAAATGAGATCAAACTCAATACACTAAAAACTGAACAGCAGATCCAAATCAAAAATAGTGCTAAAACGCCACCAATTGACGAAAAAGCCCTGTTTGAAGAAAAACAGAGGGAAACCCTTGGCAAAGTGCTAAATCGCGAAATCAGCGCAAAAGACGCGAATCTAGACCTAGAATTTATGCAGGATGTTTTTAAAAAGGCAGAAAACACCTTGGGCAAGATGCAAAAGCATAAAAATGAGTTTAGTCAGCAGCTCGCCCAAGACATCGTGAAAAACAGACTGAAACAAAGTCATGACAAGTTGCAAAGTCTGGTCGATCAACACAATGAATTAACCCAAAACAAACCCTTACTGTTTGGAAAAAAAGCCTGGGAAGCCCAACGTGACGAGGTTTATCAGGAACACAAAAAGCTAAAAGGTCAGCATGAACACCAGAAAAAACATGGTGTGAAGGATTTATTGGAAAATGAAAAGTTCAAAGAACATGCCTGGAAGCAGTACCAACAACAACATCCGGCCAAAGCCAAGCAATACCAGACTCTATACTCAACCTATCAAGTCATTAAAAAATGCGTGAATGAGATCAAAGCAGAACAACAGCTGAAACTCAGACAAGAACAACAACTCAAAGCACAGCAACATGCGCCTAAAATGAAATCTCGTGGCATGAGTCGCTAAACAGAGCGAGTGTCTACGAGCGAACTGAGAAAATTTGCCCTTTCCTTTCTCTGATTACAAGCTCCCTATCCATCAATCACCTGTATACCAGAGCATCCCGCATGGGTGCGAACTTTCCAAATTTGATTCTTAAATCGAGCGTAGCGAGAAAAAAAGTTCATGAGCGCAGCGAATTCCGAGTTGCTTTTGCTTTTTTTAAAAGTCACGAAAATATTAACCAAAAATTGCCCCAACGAATCGAGCGAAAGCGAGATTCAATAGAGTTTGAGCGTAGCGAAAACCAAGGGCAATTTTTTATATTTTGGGCTTTTAATTATTTTTAAGCTTTTAAATGCTTTTAGAGAGGCTCAAGTCTTTGTAAAGAAAGGCTTCTAGAGCTTATATGACTACGTTTACCTACCAATATGACTACGTTTACCTACCAATATGACTACGTTTACCTACCAATATGACTACGTTTACCTACCAATAATCTACATTATTTTTTTCGTAGATTTAACTACGTTTACCTTGCATTAATCTACATTATTTTTTTCGTAGATTTAACTACGTTTACCTTGCATTAATCTACATATTTATTATTATAGATTTATATTCATAAGTAATAATGTAGATAAATAAA
>NZ_CP114613.1 GCF_033558715.1 Acinetobacter sp. YWS30-1
TTACTACGTAATCAATTTGAATTAGAAACTCTCATCTCGCCCTGCGGGGCAAAAGCAAAAACAAGCATATTTCAAAATGGAGTTATCGGAAAATGTACTACTTTGATTATGCATATACTGGCAAAGGCACAACAAAAATTAAAGCCAAATCCGGAGCAACAAAAGTTAAAAAAGCGGCATCGTGCAAAAACCGGTTTCACTACATTACTCGAACTGCTCACTATAAAAATCACAAAGATAACGTGCATGAAAAAGTTGAGTTTGTGAAATCCGGCAACATGCCCAGCTTTGCCGAAAATCGCCCAGACATATTCTGGGAAGCTGCTCACAACTACGAAAGAAAAAATGCTCGCACTGCTGCAAGCCAAGTTATCGCATTACCGAAAGAATTGTCTGTTCAGCAACGAATCGAACTAGCAGAAGCATTGATTAAACAATTCACTCATGAGTTTAACTTCCCATACACTGCCGCAATTCATAATCATGCAGGCGAGATCGGTGGCCAAGATCAACCGCACTTGCATATTATGTATTGCGAGCGTTCAGTCGATGAACATAATAGAACTGCTGAACAGTTTTTCAGTCGCTATAACGACAAAGACCCTGCCAACGGTGGTGCCCAAAAGATCACACCGGATGTACGTGGCAAAGGCAAAACAATCATCAATGAAATGCGTGTAGATACAGAAGTTATTATTAATGAGCACCTGGAGAAGTACGCACCAACCAAAATAGTAAAAATAAAGGGCATTGATGTCGAAGTTCCAAACTCTGTGTCGTGTCTGCATCACGAAGACTACAACCGCATCAACGGCACGAACTTAAAGCCAGTACCAATGATTCCTAAATCATTGCTACGCCTTGACCCTAACCTGACGTTTAAAGACAAAGATAAAAATGTTGCATATCAAGCAAAGCTTGCAGAACGTGAGCGAGCGATCAACGAAGTCAATGAACTGCGTGAATACAATAACTTTGAAATGTATCAGCAGTATTACTTTAATGAGTTAAATAATCTTAGAGAGTCTATTTTTAATCAAAATAAAGATTACGACTCACCACCACCATTTTAAAATGCTCTAGAACGTAAAAAAACGGGGTTTTTAGCCCTGCTTGATCTTTCCTGAATAAAATTATAATTGAAATAAAAAATGCTCTTAGAACGCAAATAGTGCGTATTTAGTGAGTGTCTACGAGCGACACAATGAAAATTCGCTTATTCCCCCCTCTGAAAAACAGCTTTTAAAAAATCTTGAAGCATAGACTTGAGATTTTCGGCACTGTTGCAAATAGTCGGTGGTGATAAACTTATCATCCCCTTTTGCTGATGGAGCTGCACATGAACCCATTCAAAGGCCGGCATTTTCAGCGTGACATCATTCTGTGGGCCGTACGCTGGTACTGCAAATACGGCATCAGTTACCGTGAGCTGCAGGAGATGCTGGCTGAACGCGGAGTGAATGTCGATCACTCCACGATTTACCGCTGGGTTCAGCGTTATGCGCCTGAAATGGAAAAACGGCTGCGCTGGTACTGGCGTAACCCTTCCGATCTTTGCCCGTGGCACATGGATGAAACCTACGTGAAGGTCAATGGCCGCTGGGCGTATCTGTACCGGGCCGTCGACAGCCGGGGCCGCACTGTCGATTTTTATCTCTCCTCCCGTCGTAACAGCAAAGCTGCATACCGGTTTCTGGGTAAAATCCTCAACAACGTGAAGAAGTGGCAGATCCCACGATTCATCAACACGGATAAAGCGCCCGCCTATGGTCGCGCGCTTGCTCTGCTCAAACGCGAAGGCCGGTGCCCGTCTGACGTTGAACACCGACAGATTAAGTACCGGAACAACGTGATTGAATGCGATCATGGCAAACTGAAACGGATAATCAACGCCACGCTGGGATTTAAATCCATGAAGACGGCTTACGCCACCATCAAAGGTATTGAGGTGATGCGTGCACTACGCAAAGGCCAGGCCTCAGCATTTTATTATGGTGATCCCCTGGGCGAAATGCGCCTGGTAAGCAGAGTTTTTGAAATGTAAGGCCTTTGAATAAGACAAAAGGCTGCCTCATCGCTAACTTTGCAACAGTGCCGGTCTTGCAACGTGACACCCTGTGCACGGCGGGAGATGCAATAGGTCAGGCTCTCGCTGAATTCCCCAATGTCAAGCACTTCCGGAATCGGGAGCGCGGCCGATGCAAAGTGCCGATAAACATAACGATCTTTGTAGAAACCATCGGCGCAGCTATTTACCCGCAGGACATATCCACGCCCTCCTACATCGAAGCTGAAAGCACGAGATTCTTCGCCCTCCGAGAGCTGCATCAGGTCGGAGACGCTGTCGAACTTTTCGATCAGAAACTTCTCGACAGACGTCGCGGTGAGTTCAGGCTTTTTCATATCTCATTGCCCCCGGACGAGCGTCTGCTCCGCCATTCGCCGTCCGCCGTGCCAATCGGATCAGCCGTCCAAATGCGGGATTTTCGTTAGTCGGAGGCCAAACGGCATTGAGCGTCAGCATATCATCAGCGAGCTGAAGAAAGACAATCCCCGATCCGCTCCACGTGTTGCCCCAGCAATCAGCGCGACCTTGCCCCTCCAACGTCATCTCGTTCTCCGCTCATGAGCTCAGCCAATCGACTGGCGAGCGGCATCGCATTCTTCGCATCCCGCCTCTGGCGGATGCAGGAAGATCAACGGATCTCGGCCCAGTTGACCCAGGGCTGTCGCCACAATGTCGCGGGAGCGGATCAACCGAGCAAAGGCATGACCGACTGGACCTTCCTTCTGAAGGCTCTTCTCCTTGAGCCACCTGTCCGCCAAGGCAAAGCGCTCACAGCAGTGGTCATTCTCGAGATAATCGACGCGTACCAACTTGCCATCCTGAAGAATGGTGCAGTGGCTCGGCACCCCATAGGGAACCTTTGCCATCAACTCGGCAAGATGCAGCGTCGTGTTGGCATCGTGTCCCACGCCGAGGAGAAGTACCTGCCCATCGAGTTCATGGACACGGGCGACCGGGCTTGCAGGCGAGTGAGGTGGCAGGGGCAATGGATCAGAGATGATCTGCTCTGCCTGTGGCCCCGCTGCCGCAAAGGCAAATGGATGGGCGCTGCGCTTTACATTTGGCAGGCGCCAGAATGTGTCAGAGACAACTCCAAGGTCCGGTGTAACGGGCGACGTGGCAGGATCGAACGGCTCGTCGTCCAGACCTGACCACGAGGGCATGACGAGCGTCCCTCCCGGACCCAGCGCAGCACGCAGGGCCTCGATCAGTCCAAGTGGCCCATCTTCGAGGGGCCGGACGCTACGGAAGGAGCTGTGGACCAGCAGCACACCGCCGGGGGTAACCCCAAGGTTGAGAAGCTGACCGATGAGCTCGGCTTTTCGCCATTCGTATTGCACGACATTGCACTCCACTGCTGATGACATCAGTCGATCATAGTACGATCAACGGCACTGTTGCAAATAGTCGGTGGTGATAAACTTATCATCCCCTTTTGCTGATGGAGCTGCACATGAACCCATTCAAAGGCCGGCATTTTCAGCGTGACATCATTCTGTGGGCCGTACGCTGGTACTGCAAATACGGCATCAGTTACCGTGAGCTGCAGGAGATGCTGGCTGAACGCGGAGTGAATGTCGATCACTCCACGATTTACCGCTGGGTTCAGCGTTATGCGCCTGAAATGGAAAAACGGCTGCGCTGGTACTGGCGTAACCCTTCCGATCTTTGCCCGTGGCACATGGATGAAACCTACGTGAAGGTCAATGGCCGCTGGGCGTATCTGTACCGGGCCGTCGACAGCCGGGGCCGCACTGTCGATTTTTATCTCTCCTCCCGTCGTAACAGCAAAGCTGCATACCGGTTTCTGGGTAAAATCCTCAACAACGTGAAGAAGTGGCAGATCCCACGATTCATCAACACGGATAAAGCGCCCGCCTATGGTCGCGCGCTTGCTCTGCTCAAACGCGAAGGCCGGTGCCCGTCTGACGTTGAACACCGACAGATTAAGTACCGGAACAACGTGATTGAATGCGATCATGGCAAACTGAAACGGATAATCAACGCCACGCTGGGATTTAAATCCATGAAGACGGCTTACGCCACCATCAAAGGTATTGAGGTGATGCGTGCACTACGCAAAGGCCAGGCCTCAGCATTTTATTATGGTGATCCCCTGGGCGAAATGCGCCTGGTAAGCAGAGTTTTTGAAATGTAAGGCCTTTGAATAAGACAAAAGGCTGCCTCATCGCTAACTTTGCAACAGTGCCAGATTTTCTATAACTGGCATTTGAACCTAGACCGAGCGAAGCGAGCATAAAGTTCTATGAGCGAAGCGAATTCATAGTTGCTTTTGCTTTTAGATTTCACAAACAGAATCAACCAAAACTGCCCCTCGCTGTGAGCGTAGCGAACAGCAATAGAGTACGAGCTTTAGCGAGTACCTAGGGCAGTTCCACTCCCCTGCTGTTGGGCTTTTAATAATTTTTAAAGCTTTTAAATGCTTTTAGGAGGGGTGAAAGCATTGATATACGTGCATTTCAGCGGTCATAAACGGACATTAGCTCTTATATAAACGGACATTAGCTCTTATATAAACGGACATTAGCTCTTATATAAACGGACATTAGCTCTTAATTCAGGGACATAAAATATATTGACCTTAAAAGGATGTTAACGTACATTGTCTTTTAATTTAATAATACAATTATGGCTGTCTTATGAAGAACAGTTTAATAGTGAAAGATAATGCTTTAATTAATGCCAGCTACAATCTGGAGCTAACAGAACAACGATTAATTATGCTCGCAATTATCAACGCTAGAGAGTCTGGGCAAGGCATCACAGCAGACAGTAAATTAGAAATACATGCAAGTGACTATGCAAACTTATTCAATGTATCTATTGATGCGTCATACAAGGCACTTCGAGAAGCAGTAAACAACCTATTTAATCGTCAGTTCAGCTATACAGCAGAATATAAAAAGACAGGAAAAACAGGCATAGTGCGCTCACGATGGGTTAGTCGTATTTTTTACGTTGATGATTTAGCACTATTAGAAATTACTTTTGCGCCTGATGTTGTGCCACTGGTGACGCGTTTAGAAGAACACTTCACAAGCTATCAAGCTAAACAGGTTGCACACTTAACAAGTAAGTATGCAACTAGGCTTTATGAGTTATTAATTGCTTGGCGTGAAGTCGGCAAAGTACCACAAATAGAAATCAGTGAATTTAGAAATCGGCTAGGGCTTTTAGAAAGCGAATACACTGCAATGAGTGACTTCAAAAAGCGTGTACTAGAACCATCTATAAAGCAAATAAATGAGCACACAGACATTACTGCAACGTATGAACAGCACAAAAAAGGGAGGTTGATTTCAGGCTTTTCATTCAAATTGAAACAGAAGCAAGAAGCAAAGAAAATCGAATCTAAACGAGATCCAAACACCCCCGATTTCTTTATAAAAATGACTGATGCACAGCGTCATCTATTTGCAAACAAAATGTCTGAAATGCCTGAGATGGGGAAATATTCTGAGGGCACAGAAAGCTATCAGCAATTTGCTATTCGCATTGCAGACATGCTTTTACAACCTGAAAAATTCAGAGAGCTTTATCCACTTTTAGAAAAAGCCGGATTCAAAGAATGATTGAAAAAGAGATAACAAAATTTGAGAAAGAAATTTTGCTACAAGAAAAAATTAAGCAGCTCGAAAACGAGCTTAAAGAATTTTCTGATCTTCAAAAAAAAGCATATAGTCCACGGCTTCAAAAAAGCATTATTGGGTTAGAAAACAGAATTTTAAGAGCGCAAAAATTGCTGTACAACAACTGATTCAACTGTCATCTGCGTTTATCATTTTCAATCTCTTTAGCAACGTTTCTTATTTTCTCTATTATCTCAGAGCGTTTATTTTTAATAGAATTTCTTACATTATTTGCTTTATTTTCATCATCATTGGTTACGTCTGACAAGTAGTTGCAAACAATAAAATCTTCAAGTAAATGCTGTAAAATCGCTTCTTCTGTATCTTGGGGACCAAATAAATAGTGGTCTTTTAAAAATTGGCTATATTTAAGAACAACACCACCTAAAAAGTATTTGCGACGCTCATTTTCTTTTCTGCGCTTCTGTCCATCTGTTTGTTGCTCAAGTGTCTTTTTAATTGCTTCTTGTCGCTTTGTACTTTCAGCTCGTTCAATTTCAGATTTAGCAATTTTTTCAAGTTTGGCGTATGTGCTCAGTGCTTTTTGACAATTAAAAAAACCGTCCCGATCTTTCCAGTCATAACCCAAAATTTCTTTTTCTAGGTGTGTTAATGGGACAGTCGTAGTCATTTTATGTTGAATAATTTTGTACAACTCAGCATTTTTTCTATACGCAGTTCTTTGACGATTTACAGTTTTTATTAGCGTCAACAATTCATTATCAACAGCAATATGAAAAGCCGTAATCGGTCTAAAATTTTCAGCATCACAAAGTTCTTGCTGTGCTTTAGTTCGAAATTCCATACGCATTGCAAAACGAATTATTCTGTTCAAATCAGAATCATCAAACAACTTTGCCGGCCGTCCACGAGTCGCCATAAGAGAAACCACGCACAATAAAAATATAGTTTTCTCATCATACATTGTCACGCAACAAAAATTAAACTAAATTACGTGAGTAATTTATTTAATGTTTTGCTCGTCTACGTGTTTCTAATTCAAATTAA
>NZ_CP114614.1 GCF_033558715.1 Acinetobacter sp. YWS30-1
GACAGCTTTAAACAGCTTGCTTTGGAACAGTACAAACAACAGCAGAAATTAGAAAGAGAGCAACAGAAAACCATGAGTTATAAGGGGATGAGCCGATGACACCTGATGAAAAAAAGCTATATGCACTGATGGCAGTTGCAGAACAACAGCAGAACCTAGTCAATCAGGCCGTTAAAGAGCTTCAAATCACGAAAGAACACATTCAAAGCACTATTGCTGGGCAAACCCACCACACTATATCAAAAGCGGTAAATGAGGGCTTACAGGACGGTACAGCAGAACTTATTAAGACCGCTAAAGCGCTTGGACGCTTGAAAAACTCGATTGAATCAGCCAGTGATCAATTTTCATGGAAGTTAATCACCACTTTCTTAGGTGTTTTTTCAGTTTTCATACTGACTATGACATGGTTATTTGCATCTTATATTAAGCCTTTAGAGAATATTCCAAAGATCGAGAGTTTAAAGCAGCAAGGTATTCAGTTTGATATTCAAAGTTGTGCCGTTGGAGAAGAGTCCAAGCCTTGCGTCCGAGTGATGAAAGAGCAGTGTGGCTATGGGAAGCATGGGGATTTATGCGTTATTGACCCCAAATAGCTGAATCTGAAAATGAAGGCTCTAAGCACTCATTTATAATTTTTATTATATTTAAAATTAGTGGAAGTTAAGGAAATTATTATGTTAAAGCAATCAAGTTTAGAAAGAACAGAGTTTAAGGAAGAAGAACTTGCGCCCATTAAAAAGCTTGATTTGAATGATTTGAAAGTTCCTATGCCTAAAAACCTTGATCAGTTACTGATTTGGACATCCGAACTTGCTCAATATAATTATGCTCAATTCCTTGACCAATCCGAACAGCTAAAACTTGTTGATGAAGACAACCTGGAAGAACAGGCGGAAATCAGTCAGAAGCTTAGGTTCTATAGAGGTAATGCGCTTATAGAAAACCAAATCAAAGATTTCTATTTGAAAAAGTTACTTGATCAAGGGGAGGCAACAGTTAAAGGTTATATTAAAAGTCCGACTAAGAAAAATACCCGATATGCTGTAATTTCTTATCATGACTATGATTTTGTAAGCTTTGCTACTCCAGAGATTCTTAATAAATTTCCAGCCGATCTCATCAATTTCGTGCAAAAGGAAACACCTAAGACATTAGCGGACATATACCCTGAAGAAGCCGTGTTCTTATCAGCTATCAAAAAATTTATAAAACCTTTTAAAGAACAGTATAAAAAATTGGCTGATAAGAACAGGGAAATTAAGGAGCACAATACAGTTGCTCATAAAATTTATATAAAAATTAAAAATAAGGAAGCAACTCTGCAAAAGCCAACAGAGTCAAAGCCTAAAGAATCTAGTCCAAAGACTACTGAAAATAGTGCTGTCCCAGTAGAGATGAAGCAGGGAGCCATTCAGAAAAATATGGCTCCACAAGAAAAGCCAATTACTGTAATTAAGAAGCGAAAATTTGCTTTAAACAAGGATAAGTAACTTGTAATTTAAAATTATAAACAAAAACCCCTCTAAGTCTTGCAAGTTAGAGGGGTTTTCCAGTAAATTCAGCGGTACGCAGTTATTTGATGCTACAACATCAAGTAACGAAGATCATAAGGTTTGACGACCGTTATGATTTCACCAAAAGGCTTGTACCTGAACTCTATTTTCACAATAAACAGTGTTTATATCAAGCCTCAAAATGATAAGTCTTCGTTAATTCGTGTTTTAAATCGTCAAATAAGTATCCTAGATCGAGCTTTGCCCGCTTCTGCGTGTCCGTTTTACGGTCGGCATGCAGTACGTGTGGTAGGAATAAGTGTCACTGGCGTATTGTAGCTATAGTCGAAAGGCTAAACCGCTTACAGGGGAACTTCACATAGGCGGAGCGTTGGGAGTAGTTACATAGGACTTGTTAAGTTGTACGTTGGGGAAACCCTCGCAGAGATACAGGCAATGTAACGACAGGGAGCGCGTGGAGCGAAGTGCAAGACTTTGAGTCCTTGTCTGCATAGTCAGCAAAACTATGTGCGGATACGACCGATGCGTGGCTCCGTCAGCCCAATCAGGTTATTCGGCAATACTTAAGGGATGTTGATTTTTCTTAAAATCGCACCCTTAGGGTGAGTATTGCCGAAACTCACTCAACGTTCACCATCAGCCCAGAGGGCTTGCCCGAAGGCTGGGGTGATCGGGGAGTGAGTGAGAGCATTTATTTAATGTTATTTTCTCTACTATTTGTATAGTTTTACTTTACGACTTGGTGTATAGTAAAACTATACAAAGGACTAATTCTTGTGATTATAGATTTTAAACATAAGGGACTAGAAAGGTTTTTTAAAACAAGTTCTACCGCAGGTATACAGTCTGTTCATTCAGTGAAGTTGAAAAGACAATTAACGGCTTTGAATGAAGCACAGAGCATTGATGAAATGAATTTCCCAGGATGGAAGCTTCACCCTTTAAAAGGGAAGTTAAAAGATCATTGGGCAATTACGGTTAATGCGAATTGGCGTATGACTTTCATTTTTAAAGATGGTAATGCCTATATCGTAGATTATCAGGACTATCATTGAGGTAAATATGATGATGAACAATCCAGCGCATGCAGGTGAACTCCTTTCAGAATGGCTAGATGGCCTTAAAGAAGAAGGACAAGCGATTACAGTTACAGAACTTGCTGAACGTATTCAGGTCACACGTGTATTACTTTCTCGAATTATTAATGGTAAGGCACCGATTACCGCAGATGTAGCTTTACGTTTGCATGATGCTTTAGGTATCAGCGCAGACCTGTTAATGCGTGTTCAATCAAAGCATTCTCTTTGGATAGAATCACAAAAACAGCGTCCACAGATTCAACCATTTTTTGTTAGTTGTTAACTAAAAAGTTATATTTTCTTTATACCGAGTCGCTTAAAAATATATCGTAAAAAATATTAAGAAAAATAAATTTTACGATATATTATATCTATGAAATTTGTAAATTCATCTTTAAATATAATAATTTAAATAAAACTATTGTTAAAATAAAGTTATATAAATTTTTAAAGTATTGATAGTGAGTAGTTATGAGTCTTTTTTATGAAAACTTTAGAGATTTTGAAGATGCTGGTAAAACCATTTTAGAGTATTTACATAATCACTTAGGTTTTAATTTATGGATGATTACTCGTACAGAAGGTAATGATTGGATAGTTCTTCAAGCTAAAGACAGTGGATATGGAGTAAAAGCAGGACAAGTTTTTAATTGGGCTGATTCATATTGTTCTAAGATGGTACTAGGCAAAGGGCCACGTATAGCACATGATTCAAAAAAAATTCCATTATATGAAGAGGCTGGAATTAATAAGGTAGTGGATATAAATGCATATATAGGTCAACCTTTATTGAATGAAGATGGCTCTGTTTTCGGTACATTATGTGCTATTGATCCATCAGTACAGCCTAAAAGTATAGAACAATATAGTGATTTATTAGAATTATTTAGTTTATTACTCAGTCGAATTTTACAGAACGAAATTAAAATAAATGAACAAAAAAGAATTAGCGAAAAATTTGAAATGGAGTCGCTAACAGATCACTTAACAGGAGCTTTCAATCGTCGTGCTTGGGATAAACTTTTAGATTTAGAAGAAAGTCGGTGTAAAATTTACGGACACTCAATAACAATTATTGTCATAGATTTAAATGATTTAAAATATATAAATGATAAATTTGGTCATTTAAAAGGTGATCAGATGATTCAAGAAACAGTCCAAATTATCAAAAGAACTGTGCGCTCTAATGATTTAGTTGCACGTTTAGGAGGAGATGAGTTTGGTATTTTAAATATTGAAACTAACTTAGAAAATACTCAAAAACTAGCAAATCGAATTTCAGAATCCTTAAAACAGGCTGGAATTAATGCTGCTATTGGTGTTGCAGCACGTCAACCAGGGACGGATTTACAACAAACAGTAGTTGAAGCAGATAAGCAAATGTATAGACATAAACGTCAAATCAAAGATATGTCTCAATAAGGTAATAAAATTAAGTTTTCCTACAATTAACATAATGCAGATTATACGAAATGCTTTTTTTATTCATTTAAAAATCAATCTCTTATATACTACTCAAAAGCCCATTTACCCTCGAATGGGCTTTTTTACGTTTTTATAGTGTTCCACGCTTAATTAGTGATCAATGTTCCACGGTTTTAAGTAGCTTAACTGCATAATCAATTATTATTTTTTTCAGTCTTTTTACGCTGATTTAACACCTTTTGAGCTAAATTTTTTCCTAATTTTACATTTCGTATAATTAGGATCAAGTGAAAGATTTTTAATGAAATCAATGCAAGCATGTTAATATATTATTAATAAATACTTGTTATTTAAAAAGTTTTTGTGTGAAATCGATAAATCATGCAGAATAGAACTTATCAAACTATTCAAAGGCATATTTATGATGGAATACGTGGTTGATATGATGCGCCAATTTATCGCCCCATTAAAAGATCTAATCTTCGTTTTGTCTCTGTGTAAGAGTATTTTTCTTCTTATATTAAAGAGATACATTACATTCAAAAATGAACCGAGTATGACACTTAAAAAAAAAAGATAGCGGATGTTAATATTCTCTTATGATCCAGCCCTACAAGGCTCATACGCTTATATTTTGCAGCTTATGAGCCGTTATTACTTCAATTTTAATTTTTACGCTGATTCAATGTATCTTGGCCTAAGTCTTTCCAAATTTCCCATTTCGCATCATTTGGATCAATTTCAGCAGTTTTAAGTAGTACTCCAAGCAATTCTGCAGGATCTCGCTTATCCAAGTTAGCAATTTCAAAAAGTGCACCTAATTGAATGAGATGCCTTGTACGTTTTTTACGTTCAGCTTCCTTTTCTGCATTCAGTAATTTTCTAACTGCTATTTTCTGTTTATTTGCTCGATCTATGGCTTTTTCAGCTTTGATTAAGGCGCTTAGTTTTTTCTCTTGGTCGGGTGTACGGTATTGGATTTTTGCTAATTCCAATAAAAGTTTTTGAGCATCACTTGGATTCTTTAAAGCAGAAATATACGTGATTTTTTCAGACAGCCAATCATTATTCATATTTGATTCCATTAATTCAGATACCGCAAAAGCACAGGCTCAATTCTCAAAGAACGATAACAAAATAATTACGTCCAATGTCCGCAATTTTGTTAAAGTTCGTTCTAGAGAAGTTCTCCTGTACTTCCATCAAAAATTTGATGGCGCGCTTAGACGTTTCTCAATTTCATTGAGAAACCTAAGCACGTTAGGGATTTCATCCCTAAAACCCTGAAACTTCTTTTTTTCATTCAATTGAAAATTGAATGAAAAAAAGAAGTACCAACACTAGGAGCAACAACATGCAACTAAAACAGGTATGGGGAAAGATCAAAGATATTATTTTTGGCGTGATCGCAGCACCGCTACTCATCCTCATTATGGTGCTTGCTTCGATATTCGATCAAAGAGCGTTTAAGAAGGAACGCAACCAAAAAAAGGAACAGGATAAAACCTAATGGCGATTGCTCGTTTAAGTGTCAAAGTTGGTAAGGCAGGCAAGGCAGCACCGCATGCCGAATATATTGATCGGGATGAAGAAAAGAAGCTGAAACAGGAACAGGCAGAAACTGACCTTGAACATCGTGACTATGGAAACATGCCGAAATGGGCAGAACATAATCCGATTAACTTTTGGCAGGCAGCCGACCTTTACGAGCGCAAAAATGGCAGTACCTATCGAGAATATGAAATTGCCCTGCCTAGAGAGATGAATGCCGAGCAACGCCTAGAACTGGTTGAGGACTTCATTCAGTCTGAAATTGGCTCAAAATATCCGTATCAGTTTGCGATCCATAACCCTAAAGCAATGGACGGCAAGGATCAGCCTCACGTTCACCTCATGTTTAATGAACGTCTACAAGATGGAATCGAGCGAGATCCAGAGCAATATTTTAAACGTTATAACAGCAAGAATCCTGAACGTGGCGGAGCTAAAAAAGACAATACAGGCAAGACTTACCAGGAACGAAAAACCGATATTAAAGACCTACGCCAAAGATGGGCAGATTTATGCAACAGCCATTTAGAAAAACACCAAATTGACAGCCGTATTGATATGCGAAGCTACAAAGAGCAAGGCGTAGAGAAAGAACCCGAAAAGAAACTATTACCAAGCCAAGCTAAAGACCCTGAAATTAGGGAAGCCTTGCAACAGTCACGTATAGCCTATAAAGAGCTTGAGCAACTAGATTTAGGCGACCCTAAAAAAGACCTGAAAGACCTCAAAAACAGCCCAATTTCAGACAAAGAAATTAAACAGGGTATTGAGAGCTTTAAGGCTGATTTT
>NZ_CP114615.1 GCF_033558715.1 Acinetobacter sp. YWS30-1
TGCCCGAGTTGTGACTATAGTGGTCATTCTACAGATATTAATGACATAACTATTTGCGGTAATTGCGGACTACAACTTCATAAAGATGAACTAATAAATATAAATAAGACAAAAATAGAAAAGAAGATTGAACAAGATTTAATGAAAGAACTTTTTAAGAACTTTAAGTGAGGTAACTATGAGTTTAGATTGGGAAATTATTTTATCTACTATAGCAGTTAGCATTTCAGCCTATAGTTTTCTTTCCTCCAGAAAACTTACTTTAGAAATAAATAAACAGCAATTGCAGATAAATGAATTACTCTTAACAAAAGAGAAAGAATATTTCGAAGAGAAAAGTAAAGCTAAGTTTCGAGCATTTATTTTAAATCAGGGTAACCATTTTCAAATCAATATAACTAATCAAGGAAAAGCCAATGCAAGAAATCTTCATTTAGAAATAATCATTGATGAAAGATATAAAGGTGACTTTTATAACATAGATAAGCTATTCCCAATGAATCTAAACACAGGCCAAACAACAAAAATAGGTTATGCAAGAAGGATAGACTTTCCTAATAAATTCGCAATCTTGCTAACCTGGGATGATGAATACAGAAAAGGTAATAAAGAACAAATTGAACTAACAAGCTAAAGCAAAAAGGCTGTTATCTGATTTAGGCTTGCACATGGACACTTAAATTTACCAATTACAACTAAGCTTGTTGTTTGCAAGAGCTTCTTTCACTGGCTTTAAATCATATGTTTGAACTGACATTTGATTGCCTATAGCTTGAAAAGCAAAGGTTACCTCATCATTAGCTTTTAAAAATTTGAATAACTTTTGCTTCTCATAATTGAATGACTGAATCTCCCCCGAAGAATCAATTGGAATATAAATGTTTGACCCTTCTTTCTTTGGATTTGATACCAGCATGTGATAGCCACCATTGCTATAAGCTGCTTGCATATAAGAATATAAAATTAGATCTAATTTATTTTTTTCATCACACCTAAATATCAAATTTGGATAAATATAGTTGTAATTTCCATCTATAGTTAGCGTGTTAGGAGTAGTAACAATAGTTTTACCATTCGCTTCAAATTTTGGCGGGTCATAAACAGGATCAGGTAACTTAAAATTAGGCTTAATTAACTGGCCTTTATCATCAAACTTAGGTTTTTCTTTGCATATTTCAGCCCAACCGCGCGTAAACATTTTATTGCTAGTATTAGACTCATTTTGAAAAACTACTTCATTTTCATTCAAGACAATAAATTTGTTGAAACCAACATACCCACCAAGCCTATTTTTAGAATTAGCTTCACCACAATAACCTTGCAAATTTCTTACTTGTAATGAAGATGGATCTATCAGATCTTTTTTAATAGTAGTATTTATAAGGTCTAATACTTGCTGATCTAATTTAGCCTGTTTTTCTTCAGAACTTTCACACCCGATCAAAGTAAATACCGCTGCTAATAAAATAAACTTTTTCATATCATCTCAACTAAAAAATATCGTTATTCTTACTGTTTAACCCAATTAGCTACTGCTGACTTTGATACTTCAAGACTATCAGCAATCTCTCTTATACTTTTTCCATCTCTGCGAAGCGATATCGCTTTTTCTCTAATCTCAGTGTACTTCATTGCCCTAGCTTTACCTCCATTAGACGAGTTACTTGCCGTTCCTCCTTTAGCCCCTTTACGACTTTGACGATCTATAAACTCTTGATAACAGTAAGCATCCTTCTTCCAGCAGTACGTTGCAATGCTCTTTGCCGTAGCTTTGACCTCAGAGTATGGTAATGGCTCTAAAAACGCCTCATTTACGCTTAGACAGTGTTTTACTACTTCATCTAGCCAAGTAGTATAAATACCACCTCTATGTGCTCTAATCGCTTTATATGCCCATTTACGCACTGTATCGAACATAGTGCAGTTACGCCCAAGCCCTGAAACCTCTTGTTTCTTACTTAGTTTCTTCGGTAAATCGACAAAATCAGCTAAATAATCGAGCGTATAGGCTTGTTCACTCCAAAAAGTGACACGCCAATCTTTATGAAATGGATTCTTTGTAATGAGATGACTGTAGCCAACGTCTGCTCCAAGTTTATTGGCAAGTCCTGCCTGAACCTTTGAGGCATAGGCTATTGCTTTTTGACTCGCTAATTCACTGGTACACAGTGGAATTTCTAATTTATAGCAAATATGAGCATGACCATTTTTTAAGGTCTGCGCTGTCCAATAGGGCATTGGCAAATTTTCATCATGCCATGCCATGACAGCATCTGAACGATCTATATCAAAAAAGAAGTAATGAAGCATACAAGGCTGATTACCCTGTATGTATTGCATGTTAATTGCCGTTTTTTTCGGTCTTATTTGTAAGCCATACAATAAATCATCTGCACAGTATGGTTTATGAGCAAGATTTTCAAAAAAATCGCTTAATTGAGCGTTATTCACCTTTTGCAACGTCCTTTATGTTGCAAATGCTCAAAACATCAGTAAAATACAAGTATCGAATTTGCGTTTACTGATGCTTTAAGTATTTGTTAAACAATGAGAAAAAAGTAGGTTTGCCGACCTGCTTTTTTTTCGCCTGAAAGAAAATCTAACACAACTTTAATAGTTTTAAAAGTTATTGATTTTCTTAATTTTATAGCCGTTTTCTTGCCAATATACGGCATATAATCTAATTAAATATTTCTCGAAGTATGCAAGATTCTTAAAATAAAAACTCGCTTGGCTTCCTCATCAATTTGAATAATTGCACGGTATGGACTGTCAGAAATAAGCATTTCTCTTGTTCCTAAACTGCCCTTCTTTTTAGTTCGATTTGGTGAGAAATACAGGGTTTCCAGCTGTTCAGTAATTTTTAAATACATCCCTTCTGCTAGTTTTTCGCCCCATGTCTCTATGCCATACGCCAAAATTTCAATTAAATCCTGTTCTGCTTGTGGCAAGTAAGAAACTTCATAGGTCATCTTTTACGGCTCGCTACCAAGTCTCGTGCCTTTTGCATTGCAGTCGCATGTACTGACTTCATTTCTTTCGTGTCAGATGGATGCGCTTTCAAAGCATTTAACGCTTCTGTGATTTTCTCTTTTTCCCAATCTTCATAATCATCATCTTGGACATCAAAAAGGCTTTCTAAGTGGGTGCCTTTCACGTCTTTTAATGACAAGAAAACACCAACAGGGCGCTTATTCTTTGTGACTAATACAGGCTCTCGCTGCATCGTATCTAATAACTCACCAAAGCGTGATTTTGCATCTTTCGCTGTAATAACTTGCATTTTCAAACCTCATAAAAGTAGGCGTTTTGTCTATTTTAGACTTTTTTTGAAAGTAATCTAGCGTAATTTATTAAATTTAACGCCCAAATCCTCTACTAGCCCTCCTTTCAACCTGTTTTTCTTTCATTTGCTGGCTAATTTGCTGTTCACTTCTCTTAATTTGCTGTTCAGATTGTTTAATTGCTGATTTTGACTGGCTAATTCCTCGTTCTGACTTCTCAATACTTGATTCTGAATGCTCAATGTTTCGATCTGCTCGCTCTGACTTTGATTTATAGCGTTTAGCTCTTTCAATTGCTTCTCTAACGAGTTCAATAAGTCTTTGTAGCGATTCATAAAGTCGTTTGGCATTATCTTGTTCCGCTTGATTAGGATTACTCTGTTTTACGTCCTGCTTTACTTCTTTTGAGGTGGCTAAGTTTTCAAATAAACTTCCGCTATCCTTCAAAAGCTCCTTTCCATCATTTGACTGGTTAAATGGATTTTCAAAAGGAGTTTTAAAGTTAGATTCTATTTTTCCAATTTCAGTACCATTTGACTGGATGTGGTCTCGTAAGCGTCCGCTTTTTTGCTGTTCTTCGCCATGATATATAGGGTTTTCTTGTCTTCGCTCTCGTGTAGAGTCACCTTCCGCAAGATTTGTTTCTCTAGCGGTGTCTGCTCTACTTTCAGATTGATTTCGGCTAATTCCTGCTGCTTGTTCTGAATTTGCTTCGCTAACCACCAATTTACGCCAAGAAAGATCAGAAACACTGTAATCAACACGCCCAATATTGCTCCCGTGAGAATATTCAAACGCAAAGCGTTTCTGATTTTCGGCTGATGATCTTGGATGGTTTGAAGGTTTGACCTTAAAATTTTCTCTGTTTCCTTGCTGCTTGCTCTCAGTAAGGCGTTGTAACTTTCCAAGTGCTGTTTCGTAACGCTCTCGGCTTGTTCTTTGATAATCCTGTCCTGCTCGGCGGTGTTCTTCTGCAAATTGCTTATCAAATTGTCGATTTTCATAAATTACGCCTTCTAAACGAATATTCCGCTTGCCGTCAGGATTCTTAATACTGATTGATCTATCTGTTTCTCTAGCAATCTCAAAGCCTGCACCCTTCAAGGTTTCAACTACATCTTGCCTATTTTGGATATTGCCATTACTAATTTGTTCAGCAATTGCGGTCCCGATTTGCTCTTTAATTTCTTTGACGCTTGAAGGTAGGTTTTGGCTATTCAAAGTTTTAATTGCTTGAGCTTTCTCTGGTGCATGAGGGTCTGTTAAACCATGCTCAAAATTGATGACTTGTTTCCAGTTTTCTACAAGTGGGCGGTCAGCTTGATCAAAATAAGGCTGTAATCTTTTTCCTGTACTTAATTCCACATTTGGAATGACGAAATTAAGCTCTAAACGTCCTTTATCAGTGTGTTCTATCCAAGTGATGTCGTACTGGTCACGCTCTAACCCAGCAAGCAATGTTTCTTCAAAGCTCTGCATGATGGCTTCTTTTTGGTGTTCTTCGAGGTTTGGTTCCTCAAATGAAAGTACTCCAACCGTATAACGGTTTTGGAAGTCCAAGTTGTCTGCTAATCGTTGGGTTAATTCAGGATCTCCACTCAGTAAAACTGCACCTGGTCTATCCCTATCTTTGCCAAGTAGGTAGTCAATGGTTGCACCTGCACTACCACCGCCCTTATTTCCCAAAAATTTAACGATCATAGTTGGCTAAAATTCCTTGTAGTTGTTCTCGAATAACTGCCAACTCTGCAAAGGCTCTAAGTTTTTCTATATCAGATTCCACAGTATTTACTTGTCTCGCAATCTGATTGAGATTGCCCCCAATGCGTCCTAATGCTGCTAATAGCTGAGGATCTGCCGCTTTATAGTTTCTTTTTTTATTCGGTTTCTCATCTAGACAAGTATTTCGAATCCAAGTTGCAAGCTCTCCACCTTCCATACGTTCCAGTAAGGCATGATGTTCAGCTTCTGTTAAACGGACTTTGATTTCCTTATTACGTTTTATAAGAGTTTTTTCTTTCATAACAACTCATCAAATACTTGGTGCTTTTGGGTTTTGGGGTCGGCTTTTTTCCGTAAGAATTTTGGCTATGTTTCATGGCCATAAATCTTGCGGAAATAAAGTCGAAAAGAGGGTCAAGGGATTCTTCCCTTGCAAGGCACAAAAGGTAATCTAGCGAAAACTTTAGTTTTTGTCTAGAGTACCCTTTGTGTGTCCTTGCCCAATTAAAATATAAATTCAGTGATACATAATACATGTCGAAAAAATGGCGCATAAATATCGTCTATAAGGTTATGGAAATGGAAAAGTTTTTTATGTGATAAAGTTAATTCACACATTAAATAGATATGAACAAAGCTTATGAAACTGAATATCCCAAAAACTGTATATATAGAA
>NZ_CP114616.1 GCF_033558715.1 Acinetobacter sp. YWS30-1
TTTTATTCTTTTTGGATGGAGTCACACAGGAGAAATTTCGAAAGAGTGGTGGAAGATGTATACAGATACATGGACTATCTTTATGGCTCTATTTCCTGGCTTATGTTATTGGCTATTTCTGATTAACCTAAAAGATAAGAAATCAAAGAATATTGAATAAACCATTGCATAGAGATTCTTAAATTTCCCTAAAATTAACATAATACACCTTATACGAAATACGTTATAATTCCACTTAGAAATCAATGCTGTAGTTTCTAGTTTATAGCCCAATCGAGCCCGTTTGGGCTTTTTTTATGATTTTTCATGTTCCACGAATATTCTTTAATCAATGTTCCACGGTTTTGATTAGATATTTTAATCATTCCAGTAAGAGCCGAGCGAGTGTCTACGAGCGACCACCTGTCATTAAAATTTCGCCCCTGCCTTTTCCCTGATTACAAGCTCCCTTTTGCTTCGTAACGAAAGATACAGAGCATCCCGAATGGGTGCGAACTGTATTAGTCAAATTCTAGACGAGCGAAGCGAGCATAAAGACTACTGAGCAAAGCGAAGGCATAGTCTCTTTTTTATTAAATCCTCAATTCATATTTGAAAAAAACAGCCCCTCAACCGAGCGAAAGCAAGGTTAAAACGTCCGAGCTTTAGCGAGGGCATAGGGCTGTTTTATTTTCTGTATTTTCCTTTTTTATCTTTTAAAAAGCTTTTAAAAGCTTTTAGACCCCCTTCTAGCCCATATCTAGCAAGGCTTTCAGACTTTAAAAAAGTACTTTTACCGGACAACTAAGTACTTTTACCGGACAAAACGCATTTAAAAAAGTACTTTTACCGGACTTAAAAAGTACTTTTACCGGACATTAAGGTACACAAATTTAGATGTACTTTTTTTTAAAAAAGTACAAAAATAATAGTCAAATTTTAAGCAATAATATAGTATACAGGTACATATCCGAAAAAGTACTTAATAGGCATTGGAGTTATATGGACGAAAATAAAAAAACGTATCCACCTTCTTGGGTTGTGATGCAAAATAATATTCAAGAATGTTTTAAAAGTATGAATATTGATGAAAAGCGTATATTGATACTTGCTAGTCCAATTGCTAGAACTACTCAAGCAACAGAAAAAGATCCTATTATGATTACCGCTGAAAAATTCGCTGAAGAGTGTGGAATTAAAACGCATTCAGCATATACACAGTTAGAAGTAGCAAGTAGAAATCTGATTAAGCGTAGTTTTTCTTATAACAATGAAAGAGGGAAACGTGTTCTGTCTAATTGGGTAATTGATTGCATTTATGAAGATGGAGGTATTGCAATTCGATTCCCTGAGATCGTTTTATTGATGCTTACAGAATTTGATAAATTAAATCCATATACAAAGTACAAAAAAGACATCGTACTTAGTCTAAAAAAAGATTACTCATTCGATTTTTATCACTTAGCTAAAAAACATCAGGCTATGGGAAAATTTGAAATGTCTTTAGAAAGAATAAGAACTGAATTTGGCTTACCTGAGTCTTATCACGATCTAAGTAATCTAAAAAAACGTGTTATCAATCCATCACTAGATGAGATCACAGCTAATACAGATATTGCCCTAACTTATGAAAACGTTAAAAAAGGGCGTTCTGTGGTTGGCTTTAAGTTTACTGTCAGAGAGAAGCCCAAGCCTAGATTAATAGCATCAGAGCGAGAGCAAGAAACACTAGATATATTCCGCAGTCTGTCTGATGGTCAAATCAATACCTACAGCTCTATTTTGTCAAAAGTAGGTAGTATTAGTGATCTAGCTGGAGCAAAAGACTATCAAGCATTTGCAATTTGGATTGCTAATATTTTACGAGATCCAAAATCAGTCAGAGAGGAAACCGCAAAACGTATATTTAAAGCCTTGCGGACTGAAACAGATTTTAAAGGTTAAAAAGCTGTCTATCCCGATCTTCTGTTAAATACTCGTTGAGTTCAGCGAGTATTTTTTCTTTATTGGCTTCATTGGCATTCATTTTTTTAATTAAATAAGAACCAAGCAAAATTTTACGTCTAGTATCATCCTTCCTTTCCTGCTCTTTTTGCTTTGACCTTTCTCTAGCTTCGATAGCTTGTTTGCGAGCCTTTAACTGTTTCAGCTTTTCTAACTGGGCTTCGATTTTCTTTTCAAGAGTTTCAGCAGCTTTTGTCATGATTCAGATTTCGGGATATAGAAAACCACTCAAGCATAAGGCCCTATGAATTGAAATTCAAGCGGGCTATATGCTATCGTGTTTTTCATGAAATGCGCACTTACGACTTGGATTTCATCCAAGTCAAAGTTTGCGTAAGGGGATACCCCTTAACCCCAAAAAATTGCTACGCAATTTTTTAAAAGCAAAAGCAAAACCATCACAAGGCTAAGGCATGGCAATTTATCACTGTACGACTAAGACCGTTAACCGAAGTTCGGGACGAACTGCGGTAGCATCTATGGCCTATCGTGCAGGAGAAAAATTGACAGATGAACGGACAGGGTTAACGCACGACTTCACGAGAAAAGAAGGTGTGGTGTATACAGAGATTCTTTCTAACTTGGATACTGAATTAGACCGAAGCAAAGTTTGGAATTTGGCGGAAAAATCAGAAAATCGGAAAGATGCCCGAACCGCACGTGAATGGGTGATTGCTCTACCAGACGAGCTGGATGAAGAACAGCGAAAAGAACTAGCAAGAGAGTTTGCTCAATCTTTAGTAGACCGTTATGGGGTGGTTGCAGATTTAGCGATTCATGCACCTAGCAAAGGTGGAGATGATAAAAACCATCATGCACATATCTTACTGACAACTCGCAAAGCAGAATTAGATACTGAAAATAAACTGGTCCTCACTCAAAAATCGGAAATTGAGTTAAGTAACACCAAAAGAAAAAGCTTAGGCATGGGAACAAGCCAGGAAGAAATTAAACAGATTCGAGCCACCTGGGCAAACTTAGCCAATCATGCTCTGGAATATGCAGGGTATCGGGAAAGAATCGACCACCGCAGCTATGCCGATCAAGGTAATCAGATACAAGCCACCATACATGAAGGCAGTAAAGTCACCCAGATGCGCAGAAAGGGCATAGATACTGAAATTAGCCGTTTCAACGACACGATCAAACAGCAGAACAGCCAGCAGCTCCAATACAAACAACAGCACAAGGAACAGACCTTAGAACAGGGTTTCAACCGTGTTGAAAAAGGCTTTGAGCAATGGAAGAAAGATCAGGAAGCTAAACGCCTAGAACTGGAACATAAAAAGCAGTTAAAGCTACATCAAGAACAAGCGATGAAGCTGAAACAACGCAAAAGCATGAATAGAAATGGGCCTTCCCTATGAGCAATCAAAACGATTTAGACGACCAGTTATATATTTTATTGGCATCCATGAAGGAATACAGGGAAGCCATAGCAGATGATAACAAGCGATTAGAGACGTTTTACAATAAGGTAGCTAGTGGGGTACTAGAACAGAGCAAAAAGACCCTAAATAACGCAAATCAGGAAGCTACACACGCCCTTCAAGGTCGTATTCAGGAGTTAGATAAAGCCACCGATAAATTGAACTACAGATTTATTGCCTTGTTGTGTGCAATTTTCCTTAGTCTGGTATTAGTTTTCCTGTCTTTTATATTTTTATTTATTCCAAGTTTTGACGAGATCAAAGAACGTCGTGCAGAAGCAGCTTGGCTAGAACAAAGATATAACCTAGATATTAAAAACTGTAATGGCCAATCCTGTGTCCGGATCATGAAAAATGACTGTCATGGGCCAAACAAAGATTATTGCGTGATCGACCCTAAATAATGCTTTTTAAAGTGGAGTGGCAGGCCAATAACCGTGAGTAGTGCAAACTTCAGGAATAGAAATGGTAACAGATTTAGGTATTACAGTGGTTCGCCCTCCACCTAGGATAATTTCATCCCCTATAAAAAACTTATGACCATTAAGTTTATTGGTGATACTGACCTTGCCGTCATTTGTATATGCTAATTCAGTGCTATCAGCCCAGATAATAAAAGGACCTGTATCACTGTCCAGTCTGATACAGCCATACGGATCTAAATGCAATATTCCTCCAATAAGTGAAGCTCTTGCACCTGATTCATTATGCTTAATAAAAAATATAGGTTTTACAGGTTGTATAGCATCAGAAACTAAGGCGGGCTTTGCTATACAACCAGTCAGTACAGAAATGATGAAAAAACTTTGAGCTAAATTGTATATTTTCATAGTTAACCAAATTTTGAGAGAGGACAATACTTTGCTTGGTTTCTTTCGTTATTCAATTTATACCGGTGCACGCAAAGTGGCTCGACTTTGAAACATGGCTAAAGCCCTATTTCAAAGCATCGAGCAAAATTTTAATTAAACACGTTTCAATGCCATGATATGACGAACCATCTCGTTAATATGCTGTTTTGTTTCATCATCTTGAGAACTTAGCCAAGTTACAACATCCGCATCAAAAGCTTTTGCTTGAGCAATCGCATGGCGTTCTTGTAATTTTTTCACGAAGTTTGGTTTTACTACTGGCGCATTGGTAGGGTCAAAATTTTTATAGCGTTCTAATTCATTTTGCATGGTTATACCTCCGCTTTTGATTGTGTGATGGCTCAAAAGCAGTAATGATTCTTGCAACATCACCACGTTCGACCCAAACCACTGTTAGTAGTCTACCACGATTGCTTAGACCGATTGATATCAACCGTTGTTCGTCATAATGACCAAGATCGTCAAAGGACATCAGCTCTGGATCAAGAAAAACGCTACATACTTCTTCAAAAGTAATTTCACGCCCTCGATAGACTATTTCCATTTTTTTATCGTGCCATTCAAATAGCAGACCGTAATACTCAATCAACGGCATCTTTAGCCTTTTCCCTAGATTTACAACCTTCTAAAAGTCTACTTAGAGGGTTTCACTTATTCAATAACTCATTAATTTAAATGGGTTCTAACATCTAAGTTTCGTATAATCGCCATTATGTTAAATAGAATCAAAAAACCTCCAATAAAATCGTTATAGTATTATTATTTATTGAGTAGATAAGAGAATTAAATTAGTGAAATACTCAAATGAAAAAATAGTAAAAGCTCTCTTACTTTCTCCTTTACCACTACTTTTTTTCACAGCAGTCCTGTTTATCGTAATGAATCAGGAATACAGCCTATACTCGATTTTAGTGGTTCTTGTAGGG
This sequence comes from Acinetobacter sp. YWS30-1, assembly GCF_033558715.1. NCBI lineage: Bacteria > Pseudomonadati > Pseudomonadota > Gammaproteobacteria > Moraxellales > Moraxellaceae > Acinetobacter > Acinetobacter sp. YWS30-1. The sequence goes on from NZ_CP114616.1 coordinate 5,212, forward strand.
CACGGTCTTGTCTACTTGGCTTATTGTATTTTGACTGTACCTTTCAGCTTCATATTCTCAATTCTTTTAAATCGTTATAACAGTCTTAATTTATTAACTATCTGTATTGCCTCTATAATTATTGCTACTCCATT